>NZ_JAMYSE010000027.1:0-68317 GCF_040321795.1 Mesorhizobium sp. M0244
TCTTGCCCATCACCCCCCCCCAGGGTGGTTTTGCTTCCCGGAGGTCTCGGGTGGCCCCCGCCGCGCATGACCGCGACCCCTTCTTTGCACCACAGGGCGTCGCGCCCCACGCGAGGCGACCCCCTCTGGCCTGCCGGCCATCTCCCCCTCAAGGGGGGAGATCGGCGGCGAAAACGCCCTACCTTAACCCTGAGCCGAATTGACCCTGCCACCGTGACATGCCAAAGGCCCGGCCTAGCCTTTCGCCTGGAGAAGCCCTGATGACCGATCGCGTCGAGATCGCCGGATTGCGGATTGCCCGCGAGCTTCATGATTTCGTCGCCGGTGAAGCGCTGCCGGGCACCGGCATCACGGCAGACGCCTTCTGGAGCGGTTTTTCGGCGATCGTCCATGATCTCTCGCCAAAAAACCGGGCGCTGCTCGGAAAACGCGACGCCATGCAGGACAAGCTCGACCGCTGGTATCGCGACAATGGCGCGCCCGTCGACATGGAGGCCTACAAGAGCTTCCTCCGCGAGATCGGCTATCTCCTGCCCGAGGGGCCGGCGTTTAGCGTGACCACCGAAAATGTCGATCCAGAGATCGCGCTGGTGGCCGGGCCGCAGCTGGTGGTGCCGGTGATGAATGCGCGTTATGCGCTGAATGCCGCCAATGCGCGCTGGGGCTCGCTCTACGATGCGCTCTACGGCACCGACGCCATCCCGGAGACCGACGGCGCCGAGCGAGGCAACAAATTCAATCCGGCGCGCGGCGCCAAGGTCGTTGCCTGGGCGAAGAGCTTTTTCGACGAGGCGGTGCCGCTCACGTCAGGCAAATGGGCCGGCGTCAACGGGCTTTCAGTCGCCAACGGCATGCTGCGGCTGGGCGAGGGCGGCGGTGTCACCACGCTTGCCGACCCCAGGCAGTTTGCCGGTTATCGCGGCGATGCCGCCAATCCCGACAACGTCCTGCTCACCAAGAATGGCCTGCACATCGAAATCGTCATCGACCGCAACAACCAGATCGGCCGCACCGATCCGGCAGGCATTGCCGATGTCGTGCTGGAATCGGCGCTGACTACCATCCAGGACTGCGAGGATTCGGTCGCCGCGGTCGATGCAGAAGACAAGGTGCTGGTCTACCGCAACTGGCTCGGCCTGATGAAGGGCGACCTTGCCGAGGAGATCACCAAGGCCGGCAAGAGTTTTGTCCGAAGGCTCAACCCCGACCGCACCTACACCGCGCCCGATGGCGGCACGCTGACCTTGCCCGGCCGCTCGCTGATGCTGGTCAGGAATGTCGGCCACCTCATGACCAATCCGGCGATATCGGACCGCGACGGCAACGAGGTGCCGGAAGGCATCATGGATGCGGCGCTGACGGCGCTGATTGCGCTGCATGACATCGGCCCGAATGGCCGCCGGCAAAACTCCCGTGCCGGCTCGATGTACATCGTAAAACCCAAGATGCACGGGCCGGAGGAAGTCGCCTTCGCCGTCGAGATTTTCGACCGTGTCGAGGCGCTGATCGGCATGGCGAAAAACACCATCAAGATGGGCATCATGGACGAGGAGCGGCGCACCACCGTCAACCTCAAGGAGGCGATCCGCGCCGCGAAGGAGCGCGTCGTGTTCATCAACACCGGCTTCCTCGACCGCACCGGCGACGAGATCCACACCTCGATGGAAGCCGGCCCGATGATCCGCAAGGGCGACATAAAGCAGGCCGCCTGGATTGCCGCCTACGAAGCCTGGAACGTCGACACCGGGCTGGAATGCGGGCTGGCCGGTCACGCCCAGATCGGCAAGGGCATGTGGGCGATGCCCGATTTGATGGCGGCGATGCTGGCCGAGAAAATCGCGCATCCCAAGGCCGGCGCCAACACCGCCTGGGTGCCGTCGCCGACGGCAGCGACGCTGCACGCCACCCATTATCACAAGGTCGACGTCCATGCCGTGCAAGCTGCGCTGAAGAGCCGGCCCAAGGCAAAACTCGACGACATCCTTTCGGTGCCCGTCGCGGTCCGGCCGAACTGGTCTCAGGCGGACATCCAGAAGGAACTCGACAACAACGCGCAGGGAATTCTGGGCTATGTCGTGCGCTGGATCGACCAGGGCGTCGGCTGTTCGAAAGTGCCGGATATAAACGACGTCGGCCTGATGGAGGACCGCGCCACGCTGCGCATTTCCTCGCAGCACATTGCCAACTGGCTGCATCACCGCGTCTGCACGCCCGAGCAGGTGATGGAAACGATGAAGCGCATGGCGGCGATCGTCGACCGCCAGAACGAAGGCGATCCACTCTACCGGCCGATGGCACCCGATTTCGACAACTCCATCGCGTTCCTCGCCGCCTGCGACCTCGTCTTCAAGGGCCGCGTCCAGCCCAATGGCTACACCGAGCCGGTGCTGCACGCGAGGCGACTGGAGTTGAAGGCGGAGCGGAGCGCCTGAGCCGGCAAGCACGATGCGCGGAGGGTCGGGCGCCGGCATCCCCCTTCCCCTTGAGGGGAGGGTGGCCCGAAGGGCCGGGAGGGGTCCTGCGTGAAGTGCGCCGACTCCCATTCCGTCGACAAGGACGGGAACGAGGATTGTCTTAGCGACCGATACTCGGTGCCACTTTGATCTGCCGCATATGGCGCAGGCGTTGAAGGCCGAGCGTCTCACCGGCGACCCCACCCGGCCGCTTCGCGGCCACCCTCCCCTCGAGGGGGAGGGAAACGCTACGCCGCCTGCGCCATCCGTTCCGAACTCATGCGGTAGGAAATCGCTTCGGCCAGATGGATGCGGCCGACCGCTTCGCTGGCCTCGAGATCGGCCAATGTCCGCGCCACCTTCAGCACCCGGTGGTAGGCGCGTGCTGAAAAGCCGAGCTTTTCGCTGGCATCCCTGAGCAGCGACAGGCCGGCGGCATCGGGCATGGCGATTTCCTCGATGACCGACGGCGAGCAATGCGCGTTGGTGGTGGCGGTCGCGCCGAGCCGCTCGAAACGCTCGCGCTGGATCGTCCGGGCGCGTGCCACGCGAAGTGCCACAGCGGCACTCTTCTCCGCCCGGTCGGGCCGGATCAAATCGCTGGCCGAGACCGCCGGCACCTCGATCCTGAGGTCGATACGGTCGAGCAGCGGGCCGGAAATGCGCGCCTGGTAGTCGGTGCGGCAGCGATCGCCGCGCAGGCAGCGATAACCCGGCTCGCCGGCCATGCCGCAACGGCACGGGTTCATCGCTGCGACCAGCTGGATACGCGCCGGATAGGTGACGCGATGATTGGCCCGCGCGATCATGCAGTCGCCGGTCTCGAGCGGCTGGCGCAGTGCATCGAGCGCCTGCGGCGAGAATTCCGGTATTAGGTAGCAGTTACACCCTAGGTGTAACTGCTACCTAATGCCGGAGAATTCCGGAAACTCGTCGAGGAACAGCACGCCGTGATGGGCGAGCGAGGCCTCGCCCGGCCGCACGCGCAGGCCGCCGCCGACCATCGCCGCCATCGAGGCCGAATGATGCGGCGCGCGGAACGGCCGCCGGTCGGTCAGTTTTCCTTCGCCAAGCTCGCCGGCCACCGAGGCAATCATCGAGACTTCCAGCAATTCCCTGGGCGCCAGTGGCGGCAGGATCGACGGCAGCCGCTGCGCCAGCATCGACTTTCCCGACCCCGGCGGTCCCACCATCAAAAGATTGTGGCCGCCAGCCGCCGCCACTTCCAGCGCCCGCTTGGCGGTCTCCTGGCCCTTGATGTCGGCAAGGTCCGGCAGGTCGCGCGCCGAAGCATGGATGCCGGCTTCCGGCCGCGACAGGACCTGCGTGCCACCAAAATGATTGGCGATGGCGATCAGGCTGCGCGGCGCCAGAATGTCGAAGTCCTTGCCGGCCCAGGCGGCTTCCGGGCCGCAGGCGAACGGACAGATCAAGCCCTTGCCTTCGGCATTGGCACCGATCGCCGCCGGCAGCGCGCCGGCGACCGCGGCAATAGTGCCGTCGAGCGACAATTCGCCAAGCACGACATAGCCGGCCAGCATGTCGCCCGGAATGGCGCCGAGCGCCGCCATCAGCCCGAGTGCGATCGGCAGATCGTAGTGGCTGCCTTCCTTGGGCAGGTCGGCGGGCGCCAGATTGACCGTGACCTTCTTCGACGGCATCGACAGGCCGGAGGCGTGCAGGGCGGCCTGCACCCGCTCGCGGCTTTCGGCCACCGCCTTGTCGGCCAGCCCGACGATGTGCATGTTGACCTTGCCCGGCGCGATCATCACCTGCACGTCGACCGGCACGGCCTCGATGCCCTGGAAAGCAACCGTGCGAACCCGCGCCACCATGTCTTCACCCCGGCTGCAGGCTTGCCCCCTGCGATCATGCCGCGAACGGCGTCACCGGAGACAACCACAGATTTTGGGCGAAGGCAAGAACATTTGGGGAACGGACGTCCGTCAAAGCAATGACCTCGGCCTGACAATGCAAGTGACGGCAGCGAGGCTGGGCTCGTCGAGAAGGCATATATTTTAGCTACTGCTTATTATTTTGGCGCTAAATGAGATATAAATCCGGCAGCGGTTCCGACAATCGCAACGCCAGGTTCCGCGTCGAGTACGGGGAGGATGCTATGGCCGATGGTGGAATGAACGTCACGAAATTTGCAGCCAAGTCTCACGATACCCCGGATGAAGTTCGGGCGCCCGACAAGACACGCGTCGAAGTGGTGCGGCTTCCCGGGTTCACTCTCGGGCGGCTCAATATGGAGCCAGGATGGAAATGGTCCGAGTGTGTGAAGCCGGTCGTCAAGACGGACAGCTGTCAGGTGTCGCATGTCGGCTACGTCGCATCCGGAACCATCACCGTCAGATTGGATGACGGAACACAGAAAACTTTCGAGCAAGGCACGTCCTATACAATTCCGCCCGGCCACGACGCCTGGGTGGAAGGCAACGAGCGCTTTGTGTGCCTCGAAGTCATGAGCGCCGAGCAGTACGCCAAACCAGCGTAGGGCAGCGGGGTCTATTTTCTCCGCTTCTTCTCCACCGCATCCCAGAACAGGCTGGCGATGTCGGCGCCGCCGAAGCGCTGTACCTCGCGCACGCCAGTCGGCGATGTCACGTTGATCTCGGTCATGTAGTCGCCGATGACGTCGATGCCGACGAGGATGAAGCCGCGCTCTCTCAGCGACGGGCCGATGCGGGCGCAGATCTCACGCTCGCGGTCCGTCAATTCGGTTTTTTCGGCGCGGCCGCCGACATGCATGTTGGAGCGGGAATCGTGCTCGGCCGGCACTCGGTTGATGGCGCCGACCGGCTCGCCGTCGATCAGGATGATGCGCTTGTCGCCGGCGCGCACCTCCTTCAGGTAACGCTGCACGATATAGGGTTCGCGGAACATCTGGCCGAACATTTCGAGCAGGGAGGCAAGGTTGCGGTCGGCCTCGTGCAGGTGAAAGATGCCGGCGCCGCCATTGCCGTAGAGCGGCTTGATGATGATGTCGCCGAACTCCTTGCGGAACGCGGCGACCTCCAGCGGGTCCTTGGTGATCAGCGTCGCCGGCATCAGGTCGGAAAATTCGGTGACGAAGATCTTTTCCGGGCTGTTGCGTACCCAGGCAGGATCGTTGACCACCAGCGTCTTCGGATGGATACGCTCGAGGATATGCGTAGTGGTGATGTAGTTCATGTCGAAGGGCGGATCCTGACGCAAAAGGATGACGTCCATCTCCGAAAGATCGGTGCGGACTTCTTCGCCCAGCGAATAATGATTGCCCTTCTCGTCGCGGACCTGCATCTCCTCGATGCGGGCAAACACCTTGCCGTCGCGCAGCGACAGCCGGTCGGGCGTGTAGTGGAACAGCTGGTGGCCGCGCTGCTGCGCTTCCAGCGACAGCGCAAACGACGTGTCACCGGCAATCGAGACGGTTGAGACGTGGTCCATCTGGACGGCGATTTTCAGCTTCACGGCAGGTCTCCGGGCGTTCACCGACAGCGATATACGGAACTCGGCGCCTTCTGCCAATCGGTCAGCTTGTTATGGGGCCGCGCTTCGCTTGGCGCAGAGCCCAACGCGATGTGCCTTCAGCGGTCGAAGACCAGCTTGGAATAGCCGAGGAAGGAAAGCGCCATGGCAACCAGCGAGGCAACCGCAAGGGCCGCGAGCGGCGGCACCATCGGCAGCGCGAACAGCATGGCGCAATAGACGAGATAATTGACGACGCTGGTGGCGATGCCGACGCCGCCATAGCGTGCGCCCTCCCGCGCGATGCCCCGGCTGGAAGGCGAGAAGGTCAGATGGCGGTTGATCAGCCAGGTAACGGACAGCGCAAAACCGATCGAGATGATGCGAGCCGCGAATGGTCCGAGCGGCGTTGCCGCCAGCACCAGCCATAGCGCCGCCGCATCGGCGACGAAGCCAATACCGCCGGCGACAATGAAGCGGGCGAGGCGTCCCATTTCGACCCTAGGCGGCCCGCGAGGTCTTGCGCGGTTCGGCCTTCTTCCAGGTGGCGAGCGCGCTTGCGCGTTCGCGTTCGACGCGGCCGGAAGGCATCGACAGATAGAAGATGCGCTTCTGCTCGGCTCGGCCGCGCGACACCGAATCGAGGATCAGCCCGGTCACCGCCGCCAGCATCGACAGCAGCAGCAGGCCGACCGACAGCACCCAGGTCGGCATACGCGGCACGAGGCCGGTTTCGGCGAACTCGATCAGCACCGGCGTCATCAGGAACAAGCTCGATGCCAGGAAGAACACCGAAAAAGCGCCGAAGAAACGCAACGGCTGCGTCTCCTTCATCAGCATGGCGAACATCCACAGGATCTTGGCGCCGTCGCGAAAGGTCGACAACTTCGACGAGGAGCCTTGCGGCCGGCGGCCATAATCGAGCCCGATCTCGCTGACCGGCAGTTTGAGCTGCGAGGCGTGCACCGACATTTCGGTCTCGATCTCGAAGCCGCCCGAGACGGCCGGAAAGCTTTTGACAAAACGCCGGGTAAAGGCGCGGTAGCCGGAAAAAATATCGGTGAAGTCCGAGCCGAACAGCCGCTTATAAAGGCTGTTGAAGATGCGGTTGCCGAAGGCATGGCCTGTCCTGCCGGCATCGTCGGTGACGCCGCGCCTTGTACCGACCGCCATATCGGACCGCTCGGTCAGCAGCGTGTTGATCAATTGCGGCGCATCCTCCGGCGCATAGGTGCCGTCACCGTCGGCCATCAGATAGATATCGGCCTCGATGTCGGCGAACATGCGGCGCACGACATTGCCTTTGCCCTGGCGCGGCTCGCGCACCACGGTGGCGCCAGCCGCGCGGGCTCGGAGCGCCGTCAGGTCGCGCGAATTGTTGTCGTAGACATAGATCGCGGCGGAAGGCAGCGTTTCGCGAAAGCGCCGCACCACCTCGGCAATCGTCAGCTCCTCGTTGTAGCAAGGCAGCAGCACGGCGATGCTCGGCTCATGGCGCACTTCTTGTGGCATTTTCGTCTCCGGATGCCCTGTGAGGCCCCTGACCGCTCAAACGCCGGCCTCGCTCGGGCGGCTTTACTATTTATTGAAGCTGTTAAGGCTAGGTTTAAACCGCCCCGTATTCCTTCCAAAGGTCCTGATATGAGCACAGCCGACGATGGCGCCTCCATTTGGAGGTCCGATATCGCGCTGGCGCTGTTTGCCACGCTGATGGTGCTTGCCGTCAATGCCTTTGCCGGGTTCCCGGCACTGACCGATGCCGGCGGCGACAACGACAATCTGCTGCGCCTTGTCGAAGTTCGCGACATGCTGGCCGGCCAGCGCTGGTTCGATCTCCACCAGTACAGGATGGGCCTGGAAGGCGGTTTCGTCATGCACTGGTCGCGGCTGGTCGATGCACCAATCGCCGCGATCATCATGGCCGTATCGACCCTGACCGGCAGCACGGTCTTTGCCGAGAATGTCGCGCAAGTGCTGTGGCCGGCGCTGCTCTTCTGCCTGACCGTGTTTTTCACCGCCCGAGCCGCACGCAGCTTTGCCGGCGACAGCGCCGTGTTGCCTGCTGTCGTCGTCGCCGCCGCCGCACTGCATTTCATCGGCATCTTTTCGCCTGGCGCGCTCGACCACCATAATGTCCAGCTGATGCTGAGCATGGCCAGCCTGAGCCTGTTGCTTGAAGCGCCACTGCGCAGGCCGGCGGCAGTGCTTTGCGGCCTATGCGTCGGGTTGATGCTGGCTATCGGCATGGAAACCGTCCCTTACGTCGCTGCTATCGGCATCTGTGTCGCCGCGCTGTTCGCCCTCGGCGCCGATAGCGAAAGGTCAATTGCCAGGGATTTCGGCCTCGGGTTTGCCGGCGTCTCCGCTCTCGCCTTTGTCGCCACCATTCCGCCGTCTGCCTGGGGTCAGGCGCAATGCGACGCCTTCTCGACCGTGCAGTTCGTCGTCGCAGCGATTGCCGGAACCGGCCTTGCGGCGATAGCCTCGATCGAGCCCGCCGGCCGCACGTGCGGACGGCGTTTCGCCTCACTTGGCCTGCTTGCCCTGGCATTGGGCACTGTCGTCGTCTTTTTGTTCCCGCAATGCCTGGCAGCGCCCTATGCCAACCTCGATCCGCGCCTCAAGGAGCTATGGCTCGACCACATCGACGAGGCGCAGTCGCTGTTCAACCTGCTCGCCGACGATCCGGCCAGCGTGGCGGCGCGTTATGCCACGCCGCTGGTCGCGCTCGTTCTGATGGCGCTTCGCCTTGGCCGTGGCGGCTGGCGGCGGCAGGACAGCCTTGTCGGCGCGCTGCTTGTCGTGGCCTTCATCGTCAGCGCCTGGCAGGTGCGCGGTTCGACATTCTCGATCGCCTTTGCCGTCATCCCGCTTTCAGCCTGGATTGCCAAATGGCGTCAACGGGCCGAGGTCAGCCCCTCGCGCAGCGTGGCGCTGCGCATGGCCGCCGTCTGGCTGGTTTCGGTGAATGCGGTCTGGACTGGGGCTGCCGCGGCGACCTCGGTAGCCTTCGAAGACAGCAATACCGCGGCCGATAATGGCGATGGCGCCGATGTCGCTTGCCAGCGCATGGCCTCCTTCGCGGCGCTTGGCCGCCTGCCGGGCACCACCGTGCTGGCGATTTCCAATCTCGGATCGCCGATCCTGGCCTATTCCGGACATCGCGTCTTCGCCGGGCCTTATCATCGCAACGTCGCCGGGAACCTGCTGGCGCTCGATGCCTTCCTTGGGTCCGCTGCCGATGCCAAGGCGATCCTGGCGGATCATCAGGTCGGCCTCGTCGCGCTGTGCCCCGGCAGCGCCGAAAGCAAGCTCCTCGCCGCCAAGGCGCCGGCGGGTTTTCTTGCCGGGCTGATACGCGGCAGCGTGCCGGAATGGCTTGAGCCGGTTGCCGAGACCAGCGGAGCCGCCGTCGAATTGTACCGCGTCCGGCTGGGCAGCTGATCGATCGGCGGCCCGTGCGGCCTTTTGTCGGACATAAGTCTTGACAATCCACTCTTTCGCCCTTGCCCGCCCGACATGGCTGGATAGGATGCGCGCCGGCCAGACCGAGATCATTGGACCGGGAGAGAATTCATGATGCCATCGGCGCGCTTTGCCGACCTCGAAGGGGCTTCGGTGCTGATCACCGGCGGCGGCTCCGGCATTGGTGCTGCCTTGACCGAAGGTTTTGTTCGCCAGGGGGCAAAGGTCGCCTTCATTGATATCGCCGACGGTCCGAGCCTGGCGCTGGCCGATCGCATCGAGAAGGAGCTCGGCCGGCGGCCGCTCTATCTCAAGACCGACATACGCGACATCGAGGCATTGCGGCTATCGGCCGCCAGAGCCGCCGAGGCGCATGGCGACGTGACCGTGCTGGTTAACAATGCCGCGCAGGATGACCGTCATGCCGTGGAGGACGTCACGGTGGAGTTCTGGGACAACAACCATGCCATCAACCTGCGCCCGCATTTCTTCAGCGCACAGGCGGTGGCGCCGGGCATGAAGCGGGCCGGCGGCGGCTCGATCATCAACTTCACCTCGACCTCGTTTCTCATCAACCATCCCGATATGCCGGCCTACACCGCCGCCAAGGCCGGCATCGTCGGTCTCACCAAGGGGCTTGCCGGCAAGCTCGGCGTCGATGGCATCCGCGTCAACGCGATCGCACCCGGCTGGGTGATCACCGAGCGGCAGAAGCAGCTCTGGGTCACCGAACAGGCGCTCGCCGCCCACGTTGCCAAGCAGTGCATCAAAGAGGTCATGCAGCCGGAAGACATTGTCGGCACTGTGCTGTTCCTGGCGTCCGATGCCTCACGCATGCTGACTGCGCAAATGCTGATCGTCGACGGGGGTTTCCTGTGATCTCAGCAGACAAGGCAGCTTCCGTCGCGGCCGTCGACTGGGGCACCACCCGTATGAGGGTCTGGCTGCTCGACGGCGCCGGCAAGGTTCTCGCCGAGCGGCGCGGCGATGACGGGCTGATCACCGCCCAGGCTAAAGGGTTTTCGTCCATTCTCGAAGGGCATCTGGCTGCCTTGGGCGCAGCCGAGGCGCTGCCGGTCATCATTTGCGGCATGGCAGGTTCCCGCCAGGGCTGGCTGGAGGCGCCCTATGTCACCGTGCCGGCGCCGATCGGCGCTATTCTCGCCGGCGCTGCCCGCATCCCCGGCCAGCGCCGCGACATCCGCATCGTGCCTGGCCTTGCCCAGCGCCTCGCTGACGCACCCGACGTCATGCGAGGCGAGGAAACGCAGCTTGCTGGCGCCGGTTTGCCGGCAAAGGGGCGACATCTTGTCTGCATGCCCGGCACGCATTCCAAATGGGTGCTGGTCGAAGACAGCGCCGTTGCCGGTTTCGGCACATGGCCGACCGGCGAGCTGTTTTCGGTGCTTGCCGCGCACTCGATCCTGCGCCATTCGCTGGGCGAGGCGCCGAAGCCGGTTGCCGCCGAAAATCCATTTTTCCGGGAGTGGTGCCTGAAGGCATTGGCCGAAGGCGGTGACATCGTTTCAAGACTGTTCTCGATCCGCGCCGCCAGCCTGCTGCAGGATCTGAAGCCGGAAGACGCCGCAGCCTGCCTGTCCGGCCTGCTGATCGGCGGCGAGATCGCTTCGGCAAATCGCCGTTATGGGGCAAGTGCCGTGCCCGTTGTGCTGATCGCGTCGGGCGCACTGGGCACGCTCTACACCGAGGCGCTCGGCCTTGCCCGGCTCGCGGTCAGGGTGGTCGACGCCGACGAGGCGGTGCGTGCCGGCCTTGCCGAAACCGCGCGCGAAAATGGCATGATCGCCAAAAATGGAGTTGCCGCATGACCGAAACTACACCTTTTCCGCAACTCAAGCGTGGACTGGTCGCCATCCTGCGCGGCCTGAAGCCAAGCGAGGCGGTGGCGATCGGCCAGGCGATCTTCGGCGCCGGCATAGAAGCAATCGAGGTGCCGCTCAACTCGCCCGAGCCTTTTGCCTCGATCGCCAGCATTGTCGAAGCGCTTCCTCCGACGGCGCTGGTCGGCGCCGGCACGGTGCTCGGCGCCGCCGATGTCGACGGCTTGCACAAGGTCGGCGGGCGGCTGCTGGTCAGTCCCAACATCGATACCGAGGTGATGGGTCGGGCCATGCAATACGGCATGGTGACGATGCCCGGCGTGTTCACGCCGACCGAGGCATTTCAAGCAATCCGACTCGGCGCCTCGGCACTGAAATTCTTTCCGGCGAGCGTGCTTGGCGCGGCAGGCATTTCGGCCATGCGCGCGGTGCTGCCGGCCAGTGTGCTGGTCGGCGCGGTCGGCGGCGTTTCGGATAAGGATTTTGCCGGCTACAAAGCGGCCGGCGTCACCATCTTCGGTCTTGGCTCCAGCCTGTTCAAGCCGGGCATGAGCGTCGACGAAGTGGCAGCACGGGCAAAGGCTGCCGTCGTGGCCTGGGACGCGGCGTTTGGAGCGGCAGGATGAGCGAGACCATCGTTTCGGTTTTTTCCGACCATGTCTGCCAACTCGGCGAAGGGCCAAGCTATGACCCTGCCACCGACACGCTCTACTGGTTCGACATCGTCAACGGCCAGCTCCTGGAAAAGCGCCTGTCCGGCGGTGCCGTCAAAATCCACGAGCTCGGTCAGATGGCCAGCGCCATCGCCATCATCGACGACCGGCGCCAGCTGATCGCCACCGAGACCGGCCTGCATGTCCGCGACGTCGCGACCGGCAAGCTGACGCTGCACACGCCAATCGAGGCCGACAATACGGTCACCCGCTCGAACGATTCACGCGTTCACCCTTGCGGTGCCCTCTGGGTCGGCACCATGGGCAAGGGCGAGGAGAAGGCCGCCGGCTCGATCTACTGGTTCTTCAAGGGCGAGCTGCGCCGGCTCTATGCCGACGTCACGGTGCCCAATTCGATCTGCTTTTCCGAGGATGGGACGATCGCCTATTACACCGACACCAGCACCGGGCTGTTGATGCGCGTCGGCTGCGATCCGGCGACCGGCCTGCCGGTTGGCGAACCGAAGGTCTTCGTCGACCACCGTTCGGCCAAGGGCTATATCGATGGTTCGGTGCTCGACCTTGACGGCATATTGTGGAACGCTTGCTGGGGCGGCAGCGTCGTCGAAGCCTATGGACCCGACGGCAAGCTTGTCCGTTCGGTGGCGATGCCGGCGACGCAGCCGTCCTGTCCGGCTTTCGTCGGCAGGAATGCCGACCGGCTGGCGGTCACCTCCGCTTGGTCGGGCAAGAGCGAGAAGCAGCGCCTGCTCGACCCGCAAGCCGGCATGACATTTATGCTCGACATTCCAGTCAATGGCCGCCTTGAGCCACGCGTGCTGATTGGCTAGACCATGATCCCGAAAAGTGGGAACCGGTTTTCGGAAAAGATCATGGTCAAACAGGAAGATGGCGCCAGCACTGTCGTGCAGGCGTCCGGCCGACGTCGGTCCCGCGAAAGCCGAATGCATTCGCCGTGCGATGCTAGGCAATCGTGCTGCCGGGAAATCGTTCAATCATGTCAAGCCGCAAGCCGAAGCTGATCCTCATCTACGAGCCGGAAAAGGCCTGCTTCGATCGGCTGGTCGCCGATAACCACGTGCCAGAGCGTGCCGCCGAGATCGCCTCCTATCTGGCGCAATCGACCGACATCGCTGCTGAATTCGACGCACTTGCCGCCGCTTGCCAAAAGCGCGGCCTGTCGTTCGCACCGGTGACGCTCGACGACGCCGCAAGCGTTCTCGCCGGCGAAGACCCGAAGACCACGCTTGTCTGGACGCAGACCGACGGCATCGCTTATTTCCGCGGCGCTGCCGCACCGGCTCTGGCACGGCTGAACGGCCTGAACACGATCGGCGCCGACGATGCGTTGTTCGCGCTCTGCCAGGACAAGTTCCGTTCCGGCGCCGTGCTCGGCGCGCTCGGCTTGCCGATGCCTCAGGCGGGCCTTGCCCGTGACGGCGCCTGGCTGGTCGCGCCACCAGCCTCGCCCGCCGGCTGGTTCGTCAAGCCGAACCGGCTCGGCGCCAAGATCGGTATCTGGCCGGATTCGCGCTCCCACGATCTCGGCCATGCGCTGGAGCTTAGCCGGCGCGTATTCGCCGCCTATCGAGATGATGTCATCGTCCAGCCCTATGTCGCCGGCCGCAACGTGCGTGCCAGCTTTCTCGGGCTGAAGCCGGATGCCGGCGTCGAGGCGCTGGGTATCGCCTTTGTCGATTCGGGCGGCGATTTCCAGACCATGCAGGACAGCCTGGCGCTTTACGGCGATACCGGCGCAGTGGTGAAAGCGGCGGGAACATACACAGAGCCGGTGCTGCTGCCGGTCACGGGTAGCCAGCCTCGGGCTGATGCAAGAATCCGCAGCATCGCCGAAAGCCTGATGGTCGGGCTTGGCCTGCGCGATGTGTTTTCCATCGATTTCCGGGTCGAGGCCGACGACAGCGTCCATCTCATCGAGTTCGAGGTCTGCCCCGGCCTGCCATGCTTCGATTTCCGTAACTATTGCCGTTCGCAGTGGGGCCTGAGCCTCGCCGATGCGATGGCTGAAACTGCGATGAACCGCGTTCTCGCCTAAATCCCCTCGACCAAAACGATTTCGCCATCAGCCACCTTCTGGCGGATCGCGACGGCGCGCTGGTATTCGGGCGAGTGGTAGCAGTCATGCGCCGCCGCAAGCGACGGAAACTCGATGATCACGTTGCGGTCTCGGCCCGGCCCCTCGGCCTTTTCATGCGCGCCGCCGCGCGCCAGGAACTTGGCGTCGAAACGGTCGAAGGCCAGCTTGGCGGCGGCGACATAGCCTTTGTAGCCTTCCGCATCGCGCACATCGACGCGAGCGATCCAGTATCCCTTGGGCATGTTTTTTCTCCGAAATGGTTCTGGGGATGTTACGCGGAGCGCATTTCGTCAAGGATCGCTTCCGCTGCTGCCCGCCTGTCGGCCGCGCCGACGATCGGCCGGCCGACCACGAGGTGGCTGGAGCCGTTGCGGATTGCTTGCGCCGGCGTCACCACGCGTTTCTGGTCGCCGCGGTTGCTGCCCGCGGGCCGGATTCCCGGCGTCACGACCGCCAAATCGGGGCCGACGATGCGGCGCACCGCCTCCGCTTCTTCGGCCGAGCAGACGATGCCGCCCATGCCAGCATGCAGCGCCTGCTCGGAGCGCCTCAGCACCAGCGTATGCGGATCATATTCATAACCGGCGTCGATCACGTCCTGCTCGTCCATCGAGGTCAGCACGGTAACCCCGAGCAGGCAAAGATCGCTGCCCCTCGCGGCCTCGACCGCCGCCTTCATCGTCTTCGGATAGGCGTGGATGGTCAGCATGCTCATGCCCATCCTGACGATGTTTTCGACCCCCTTGGCCACGGTGTTGTCGATGTCGAGCAGCTTCATGTCGAGAAATATCTTGGTGCCGCCGCTGGCCATCTCGCGGGCGAAGTCGAGCCCGCCGGCAAAGGCGAGCTGGTAACCGATCTTGTAGAAGGAGACGATCCCGTCGAGTTCGCGCACGGCATTCTCGGCTTCCTTCAGCGTCGGCAGGTCGAGGCCGACGATCAGCCTTTCCTGCATTGTACCGGCATGCGCGGCGTCCGGGATCATGCCTCGATCCGCGTCGACAGCATGCGCGAGGTTTCGATCAGCGTGCGGCATAAGTGCTCCATCGATTGGCGTAGTCTCTCGTCCCTGAAGTTGCCCTCGTCGTCGAAGGCGTTGCCACCCTCCGGCACCGAGCACTCCGGTGTCACCACCTCCATCCGGCAGCGCACCAGCACGGCGCGCAGATGGTTGATGCAGCGTATCCCGGCGAAGGGTCCGTTGGAAGACGAGCAGAGGCCGGCGACCTTGCCGGCAAGCGGCCGGAACGTCCGGCCGCCATCCTTGCGCAACTGGCTCACCCAGTCGATGGTGTTCTTGAGCAGCGGCGGAATGGAGCCGTTATATTCAGGCGTGGCGATCAGCAGCCCGTCATGGGCGGCGATCATCCGGCCGAGCTTCACGGCGTTTTCGGGAACGCCTTCTTCCTTTTCCAAATCCTGATCGAGGATCGGCAGCGGATAATCGGCGAGCGAGATGCGGGTCACCTCGGCGCCCTGCATGGCAAGTTCCTTCTGCGCCACGTCGGCGGTCCTGCCGCTATAGGCGCCGTTGCGCACCGAGCCGGCGAAGACGAGAATTTTCGGGATGATCGGCATCGCAATCCCTTGCTGTGGCGGCAGCTATAGGCGATGCGTGGGACGAATCAATAGCCGAGATTGCGGCACGCATTTAGCACTGGCCGCTTTGGCGGCCGGCGCCAGCGGATAGGGTGGACCTCGTGGGATTGAAATACGTAGGCTACGGTCTTGTCGCTCTCGCGGTCGCTGTCGCCGCCTTCGCACTCAGCCCGTGGCCTTCGGTCCTTCTGATCCGTTACGCTTTCCATAAGGATGCGGTGGCAAAGAACCGTGCGCTTGAACAGCACGTGCACGCCAATGTCAGCGAACTGCGCGACGAGCGCTATGGCGAGGACCCGGACGAGGCCCTTGACGTCTTCTTTCCCGTCGAGGCTTCGGCCAAGGCATTGCCGACAGTCGTCTGGGTGCATGGCGGCGGCTTCGTTGCCGGAAACAAGGCCGACATCTCGGCATACATGAAAATACTGGCCGGGCGTGGCTACGTCACTGTTTCGGTCGGCTATTCCGTCGCCCCTGGCGCCCGCTATCCGACGCCGGTCCTCCAGGCCAACAAGGCGCTTGCCTTCCTTTCCGGCAATGCCGGCCGCTACCACATCGACCGCAACAGGCTTTTTCTTGCCGGCGATTCCGCCGGCTCGCAGATCGTCGCTCAACTGGCTGCCACGATCAGCAATCCCGCCTATGCCGCCATGGTGGGCGTCGATCCGGCCATAGAGCGCGCGCAGCTGAAAGGCGTTGCACTGTTCTGCGGCATCTACGATCCAGCGATGATCTCGCCCGAAGGGCCGTTTGCCGGCTTCAACAGGACCGTCATGTGGTCGTATCTCCGCGTGAAGCGGCTGAACGATGACCCGCGCGTTGCCGAATTTTCCGTCGACAGGCACCTGACGCCGCAATTTCCGCCGGCATTCGTCTCCGTCGGCAATGCCGATCCGCTGGCGCCGCAGTCCCGTCTGATCGCGCAAGCGCTCACGGCGCAGGGCGTCGAGGTCGACACGCTGCTCTTTCCGGACGACTACAGTCCGGCCCTGCCGCATGAATATCAGTTCGATCTCGACGGGAAGGCCGGAGAGCAGGCGTTCGAAAGGCTAACGGCATTCCTGGACCGATTGGCCAACCAGCCGCAATGACCGGCTTGCCGGCATCCAGACGTCTGGCGTGCGTTCAGCCGCGCCGGTAGATCCAAAGCTGCGTCGGCGGAATGTTGCGGATGACGAAATGGAAATGCTCGACCGTATAGTCGCCGCGGCCCGGCGGGATCGGCGACAGCGGTCCATAAGTCAGCTGCACGATCGGCCGGCCCGCCGGGATGCGGTCGAGCAGGCTCTCGACATAGGCGATGCGCTGGGCGACCGGGAAGTTGAGCAGCGGCACGCCCGATACCACCGAATCGAAGACCAAGTCGCGCTTGTCGCCAAGCGTCGCATCGAGATTGAAGGCGTCGCCCTCGATGACGTTGACGCCTGGATAAAGCTGGCGCAGATGGCGCACGAAATCAGTGGAATATTCGACCGCGTAGAGATTTTCAGGCTTTATGCCCTGAGCGAGGATGGCGCGCGTGATGACGCCTGTGCCGGGCCCGACCTCGAGCACCGGCAGGCCGGATTTCGGATCGACGATCGAGGCCATCTTACGCGCGGTGATGGAACTGGTCGGGACGATCGAACCGACCGCCTTCGGCTTGTCGATCCAGCCCTTGAAGAACTTCAGCTCGTCGTCGAACTTTTCCGCCAGCGTCTTTCGCAATCCGGGACCACGTGTCATCGAAAGTCCTCCTCAACGCTCCCTCGCATGCTACTTAGCAGCTACGAGGTGCAAGACAAGGCGAATCCCCGGATAAGGTGTTGATGACGCTCGGGAAGCGTTTTCCGGGGATCAGCGTCAGTGCTCGCCGAACGTTTCGAAAAAGTCCTTCATGCGGGCGAAAAATCCGCTCGACTGGGGCGAATTGTCCTTTGAGGAAAGCTGCTCGAATTCCTCCAGCAATTCGCGCTGGCGGCGCGAAAGACTCTGCGGCGTCTCAACCACGGTCTGGATGTAGAGGTCGCCGATATTGGGCTGGCGCAGCACAGGCATGCCCTTGCCCTTGAGGCGGAACTGGCGACCGTTCTGGGTGCCTTCCGGCACCTTCACCTTCGTCTGGGTGCCGTCCAGCGTCGTCACCTCGAACGAGCCGCCAAGCGCTGCCGTCGTCATCGAGATCGGCACCTTGCAATAAAGATCGGCGCCGTCTCGCTGGAAGAACTCGTGCGGCTTGACCGCGAGGAAGATGTAGAGATCGCCCGACGGGCCGCCGCGCAAGCCGGCCTCGCCCTCATTGGCAAGCCGGATGCGGGTGCCGTCCTCGATCCCGGCGGGGATGTTGACCGACAGCGAGCGCTCCTCGGTGACGCGGCCCTGGCCGGCACATTTCGGGCATGGATCCTTGATGGTCTGGCCGCGCCCCTGGCATTGCGGGCAGGTGCGCTCGATCGAGAAGAAGCCTTGCGTGGCGCGCACCTTGCCGTGGCCGTTGCACATCGAGCAGGTGACGGGCTGGGTGCCGGGCTTGGCGCCGCTGCCCGAGCATTCCGAGCAGGAGATCGAGGCCGGCACGCGGATCTGCGCGGTCTTGCCGGAAAATGCCTCTTCCAGCGTGATTTCCATATTGTAGCGCAGGTCGGCGCCGCGTTCGCGGCCGCCGGACGAGCGGCGCTGGCGCCCGCCCATCATATCGCCGAAAATGTCCTCGAAAATGTCGGCAAAACCGCCGGCGCCAAAGCCTTGCGCCCCGCCATTCATGCCGCCGTGCTCGAAGGCGGCGTGGCCGAAGCGGTCGTAGGCGGCGCGCTTCTGCGGATCTTTCAGCGTCTCGTAGGCTTCGTTGATTTCCTTGAACTTGTGCTCGCAGGCATGGTCGCCTGGGTTGCGATCGGGATGGAACTGCATGGCGAGCTTGCGGAAAGCGCTCTTGAGCTCCTTCTCGTCGGCGCCCTTTTGCACGCCCAGCGTTTCGTAGAAATCAGCTTTCATATTTTCCCGCAGTCCGGATATTCAACGTCTTGAAGCATTCCAACGTCTTGAAGCATCGTCGCGTCGTTTGCCGGCACGCTGTTCCGATTTAGGTGCGATGGAGCCGGGATGCCAGTGTCTACGAGGCTTTGTCCGCATTTTTTCGGCCGGCTCCGCGTTTTTCCGGCAAGGGTTGCAAAAAAGCCCGGCTGCGCGCCGGGCTTTTTCCTTACCTGTACCGTCAGGCGGTTCAGGCCGACTTCTTCTTCTCGTCGTCTTCGTCGATTTCCTCGAAATCGGCATCGACCACATCGCTGTCCTTGGCGGCATCCGCCTTGGCGTCGGCCTCGGCGGCTTCCTTCTGCGAAGCCTCGTACATGGCCTGGCCGAGCTTCATCGAGACTTCGGCGAGCGTCTGCGTCTTGGCCTCGATCTCGGTCACATCGTCGCCTTCGGCAGCGGTCTTCAGCGCCGCGATCGCATCGGCAATCGCCGTGCGGTCGGTCTCCGAGACCTTATCGCCATAGTCCTTCAGCGACTTCTCCGAGGAATGCACCAGAGCCTCGGCCTGGTTGCGGGCCTCGACCAGCGCGCGCCGCTTCTTGTCGACTTCGGCATTGGCCTCGGCATCCTTGACCATCTTCTCGATGTCGGCATCCGAAAGGCCGCCAGACGCCTGGATGCGGATCTGGTGCTCCTTGCCGGTGCCCTTGTCCTTGGCCGAGACGTTGACGATGCCGTTGGCGTCGATGTCGAAGGTGACCTCGATCTGCGGCACGCCGCGCGGGGCAGGCGGGATGCCGACCAGGTCGAACTGGCCGAGCGCCTTGTTGTCGGCGGCCATTTCACGCTCGCCCTGGAAGACGCGGATGGTCACCGCCGACTGCGAATCCTCGGCCGTCGAGAACACCTGGCTCTTCTTGGTCGGGATCGTCGTGTTGCGTTCGATTAGCCGCGTGAACACGCCGCCCAGCGTCTCGATGCCGAGCGACAGCGGCGTCACGTCGAGCAACAGCACGTCCTTGACGTCGCCCTGCAGCACGCCGGCCTGGATGGCGGCGCCAAGTGCGACGACCTCATCCGGGTTGACGCCCTTGTGCGGTTCCTTGCCGAAGAACTGCTTCACGATCTCCTGGATCTTGGGCATACGGGTCATGCCGCCGACCAGAACCACCTCGTCGATCTCCGCGGCCTTGAGGCCGGCATCCTTGAGCGCCGCCTTGCAGGGCTCGATGGTACGCTGGACGAGATCTTCGACCAGGCTCTCGAACTTCGCCCGCGTCAGCTTCAGCGTCAGGTGCTTGGGGCCGCTGGCATCGGCGGTGATGAAAGGCAGGTTGATCTCGGTCTGCGTGGTGGACGACAGCTCGATCTTGGCCTTTTCAGCCGCCTCCTTGAGGCGCTGCAGGGCGAGTTTGTCGTTCCGCAGGTCGATGCCCTGTTCTTTCTTGAACTCGGCCGCCAGATATTCGACCAGACGCATGTCGAAATCCTCGCCGCCGAGGAAGGTGTCGCCATTGGTCGACTTCACCTCGAACACGCCGTCGCCGATTTCGAGCACCGAGATGTCGAACGTGCCGCCGCCAAGGTCATAGACGGCAATCGTCTTGCCCTCCTTCTTGTCCAGGCCATAGGCAAGTGCGGCCGCCGTCGGCTCGTTGATGATGCGCAGCACTTCCAGGCCGGCGATCTTGCCTGCATCCTTGGTGGCCTGGCGCTGGGCGTCGTTGAAATAGGCAGGAACGGTGATGACCGCCTTCTCGACCTTTTCGCCGAGATAGGCTTCCGCCGTTTCCTTCATCTTCTGCAGGATCATCGCCGAGATCTGGCTGGGCGACTGGTTTTTGCCGCCGGCCTCGACCCAGGCATCGCCATTGTCGCCCTTGACGATCTTGTAGGGGACAAGCTTCTTGTCCTTCTCCGTCACCGGATCGTCATAGCGGCGGCCGATCAGGCGCTTGACCGCGAAGATGGTGTTTTCAGGATTGGTGACCGCCTGGCGCTTGGCCGGCTGGCCGACGAGGCGCTCGCCGTCGCTGTTGATGGCGACGATGGAGGGGGTCGTGCGCGCGCCTTCCGCATTCTCGATGACCTTGGATTCCTTGCCGTCCATGATGGCGACACAGGAGTTGGTTGTTCCCAGATCGATACCGATTACTTTTGCCATTTTTCTAATCTCTCCGCTAAGCAGGCTCTCAGGACCCGTACAGGCGTTCCGACGAAAGCCCCTGTTCACAAGAAATTCCGCTCCGGCAACCGGCATTCGGCGCTGGACGGCTTGGCGCGTATATAAGAACAGGCTGCGTGACGCGCAAGCATTCTGCGCAAGGCGTTCACCATTCATCGCGGTTGATCGGATTCGGGACCGGCAGGCCCCGTGTTCCTCGGCCACGATATCTCGAATCCAGCCGGTTCAGCCCGACCAATGAACCTTTCCGCCTCAGCCTGCGACTGACGCTCAGGTGCCGCGTGGTGCGGCCCGGAAAGGAAAGCCCAATGACCACAAACCCAGAGGCTCCATGGTCTCCGGGAACAGCAGGAGCTCAGCGCGACCATCGCCTTCGGGACCGGGTCGATGCGCTGGGCTTTCCGCCGGTTCCATTGACCCCGCGCAGACGCAGGCGTAGCATGACGTTGAGGAAAGCAGACAATTCGATCAGGGATGAACGTGCCGGAACGCCGCGCCTTGCCCTGATTTGCGCGCCGAGACCGGATGTTTCTCCCATGACCTGCGGGGGGAGATCCATGTCGTGCGACCACGGCGCGTTCGCGCGCTCTTATGCCGGCCGTCTGCGCCGTGTCATCCAGGCAACCAGCGCATTATTGCCCTTGGCGCTTATCGCCGGGCTTTGGGCCAGCCTCTGGCTTGGCGGCTCGGCCCAGGCGCAGGAAACCCAGATCATCTATCCGGGCTCGATGGCAGTGACCGGGTTTTCCGGCACCATCATCCCCAATTTCGAGGACGGGCTGCCGCCGGGCGTCGATCCGGTCGACGAAACCTTCATCGACACGGCGCGCGCAACCTTGCGCGTTTTCGACGTTTCAAGGCTGGATGGGCCGGCCTCGGGCCAATTGGTCTTCACCCCGCCACCCTTCGAGGTCACGGCCGAGCAAATCGGCCAGGTGTTCGGCATCGCCTATGACGACGGCGTGCGCGACGGCGTTCCCTCCGCCATTCCAAACCTCTATGCCGGCGCCACGTCGCTGCACGGCATCCGCATCGTCACGCCAGACGGCGACGGCGACGGCCGGCCGGAGCGGCAACGCCGCGGCATGGCTGACGCGGTCTTCATGGACGGCCAGTTCGGCACCGAAAACGGCGGCGGCCCCGGAACGATCTGGAAGATCGACGGCATCACCGGCGCCGTCTCGAAATTCGCCGATATCGACGCCGATAGCGGTCCCGGCATCGGCGACGTCACTTTCGACAATATCCACCGCCAGTTCTTCGCCAGCGATCTCGACACCGGCCTCATCCACCGCATCGACGCCAATGGCGCGTTGGTCGATACATTCGATCACGGCGTTGCCGGACGCCCGGCGCACGGGCTTGCCGCCCTTGCCGACGACGGCTCTGTGATGGACATCCATGGTGCTGCCTTCGACAGCGAGGACCCCGACAGCTGGGGCTATACGCAGGACGAGCGCCGCGTCTGGTCGGTCGCCTATCGTGGCGGCCGGCTCTATTATTCGGTCGGCGAAAAGGCGGAAATCTGGTCGGTGGGCATTGCCGGCGACGGCAGCTTCGCCGGCGACCCGCGCTGGGAACTGACAGTCAAGGCCGACAAGGATTACGCGGTCACCGACATCGCCTTTGACAACAAGGGCTTCATGTATCTGGCCCAGCGCGGCCCGGTGGAGAACCGCTACGACTACAGCCAGTTCGCCGATTCCGGCAAGGGTGAGGTCATCCGCTACTGGCGCGAAAACCCGGACGATCCGGCGACTGAATCGGTCTGGGTGGAAGTGCCGCAGGAATATGCGGTCGGCTTCCCGCTAGACAACCGGCAGTCGGCCGGCGGCCTCGACCTGCAATATGGCTACGATGCCCAAGGCAATCTCGACACCGGTGTCTGCACCGACACGCTGGTCGATACCGGCGACAAATTGCGCGACAACCCGGAGTTCGCCGAACAGCTCGCAGCCGGCGGGCCGCTTGCCGTGCACGGCGTGCAGGTCACGCCGACGGCGCTGGTCAAGCCGGCCAACGTGCCGCCTTTCGGCTCGTGGTTCGTCGATTTCGACAATTATTTCGAAGACCCGGAAGTCGAAGGCCATGTCGGCGACGTCGAGGTCTGGCGCCCCTGCGAAGGTCGCGCCGGCTATTACGAGCAGGTGCCGGGCGACTATCTGCCACCTTTCTATCCACCGGACTTCCCGCCCCCCGGGAACTTGCCTCCCTGTATCGATGTCGAGGACGTCGAGTATTTCTGCACGCCCTCGGGCCTCGAAGCCGATCTCTATCTCCATGACCATGCCGGCTTTGGCGGCGATTCGATCAAGGCTCTGTCCAGGACGCCTGGCGTCGGCGTGACATCACCCCTGTCGCATGCTCCCGGCGCGCCATACACGATCGGCATCACCGGCCATTATCCTGGCGAAAGGGTCGATGTCGGGCTCTGCTTCTACAAGCAGTCCGACCGCGACAAGGGTGGCTACTACCCTTGCTGCAAGATGACCTTGCCGCTCAGAACCCCAGCCGTCAGCTGCGAGCCGTGAGGAGGGGAAGATGAGCAATCTTGCACTTTTCCCGCTCGCCCCGAGCAGTGAGTCAACCGGCAATCAACCAATCGTCATGGAGACCATCATGAAACCCCTGTCACTCGCCAGGCGCGGCGCGCGCTGGCTGATGGCGGCCGGTATCGCGGTCGCCATGCTAGGCCCGCTGCAAGGCTTCGCCGAAGACCTTGCTCCGGCCAAGACCAAGCCTGCCGATGCGGGCATCCACACGGTCATTCCGGATCCCAAGCTCGATTTCGACAATCCTCGCATCGTCAATCCGGAGCCGGGCCGGATCGTGCCCTTCTTCACCAAGAAAGGCACCCAGAGAGGCTGCGACTATGTCGTATACTCGCTGAGCTTCGGCTTGCGCGGCAATCCGCAGGGTCTTGCCAGCCCGAACCTCGCGGAAGCGCTGAAAAAGGTCAGGCTCGATTTCAGGGACCAGCTCCCGCATGGCCTGCGGATCGTCGGCGTGCATGTGACCGGCGACGGCACCGATGAGTCCGGCGGACCGCCGCCCGGCGCTGCGATCAGCAGTTCGGCTGATCCCAACGATACGGCGACGGTTTCCGATTTCCGGATTTCCGCCGGCGATCTCGACGGCATCGGCGCTCCGAACGAGCGCGTCATCACCTTCCAGATCACCGCCAAGATCGACCATACGGCGTTTCCGTCGCCGGCGATCGTCGACAATCAGGGCGTGATCAAGGTGAGCCGCGAACGCGGCGCCGGCGTCGAAATCCCGTCGCAGGACCCGGGCAAGCCGGACGACGGCAACTATCTCACGGGTGCAAAGACCTCGATCAAGATCGACGTCACCAAGTGCAACCCGCCGCCTCCACCTCCCGGCGATCGGGAATGCTTCAAGGTGGAGCGAGGCACGGTCGATTGCGTCCCCGGCGGCGGCGCCTTCATCTACCACATGCCGGTCGGCCCTGAGATGGGTGGCAAATGGGTGCAGCTTTCGACGACGACACCCGGCATCACCATCATCCCCGACACGCAGCTGGTGCCGGCGGGCGGCGGTGTGCTCAATTGGAAGATCGTTGGTGCATCACCTGGCGACGTCATCCACATCATCGTCACCGGCATCGAAACCTATGCCGGCCCGAAGGAGGGCTGGGGCCTGTGCTGCACGCAGACCATCGACATCGTCATCCCGCGTGACCAGAGGTGCCCGCCGAAGGACAAGGAACCGGATCTGAAGGTTGAAAAGCGCGCCGACGTGCAACGTTGCACGATGGGCGGCGGCTGCGACTTCACCATCAGGGTCACCAATGTCGGCGATGCACCCTATCACGGCAAGATCGTGCTCGACGAAGTGACGCTGCCGGCCGGCTCTGCCCTCGATTCAGGGCCGAACCCGCCATGGGTCTGCGCGCCGGCAATCACCCCGATGATTTGCACCCATCCGGTGACTACGCTCAATCCGGGTGCTTCCGTCGACCTCAAGCTCGGCTTCAAGCCGGCCGCAGGCTGGCAAGGCGGCGTCTTGCGCAACTGCGCCACCTATAATTACGGGGCCAGCGGCAAGCCGCTTTTCGGCAGCCAGCAAAACGACCGCGGCTGTGCTTCGATCCCGATCTGCCGGCGTGGCGATCGTGACCGCGACTGCCGGCCGCCGGTGGAGAAGAAGGTCGACCTGATCCTGAAGAAGCGCGCCCGCACCGAATTCTGTTCGGCCGATGGTGTCTGCACCTTCGTGATCGACATCATCAACAATGGCAGTGTCCCCTATAATGGGCCGCTGACGGTCATCGACACCTATCCGGGCGGCGCACCGCCATCCTCGACCTTCGGCCCGACGCCGCCATGGACATGCGGGCCGAACGGCCCCGGCCAGTTCCGCTGCGACAATGCCGGCATCGCGCTTATGCCGGGCGCCTCGACGCCGATCTTCGTCAGGGCGGTGATGCCGGCCAACTACCGGCCGGATAGCGTCGAGAACTGCGCCGAGGTGAAGGCTATTCCCGGTGAGAACGACATCGTCAACAACAGGGCCTGCGCCAAGAAACGCCTCCGTCATCCGAATGGCGGCCAGCCGGCCCTGCGCATCACCAAGGTGTGCAATGGCTCGCTGGCCGGTGCTGCGGTCGTTTCCTGCCGCATTACCGTTATCAGCCTCGGCACCACTGCCCCGACCGGTCCGGTGCGGGTCAATGACGCCGCGACGCTGGTGGCCGGCGGAGCGCCGGTCCAGATCCAGACCGTCACCCCAGACGGTGCGGAATGGGCTTGCGGACCGGTTCCGGCCAATACCCTGTCGTGCCAGATTCCCGGCGCCGTGATGACGCCCGGAACCAGCCGCCATTTCGACGTGACGGTTGCCGCGAACGCCGAATTCGAGAACTGCGCACGCGGCTCCTACGGCCCGGCTCCGGGAGACGATATCGTCTATCCGATCGGCCAGGCCTGCGCCAAGGGCGGCGGCGCCTCGACCATTCGCGTCGAGAAGACCGGCGACGCCGAGTGCAAGCTCGGCCAGCCCTGCTCGTTCGAGATCACCATCACGAACGATGGCGCGAGCGCCTTCTCCGGTCCGGTTCGCATCGGCGATGCGATCGGCGTCGAAGGCCTCGGCCGGCTGGAGGGCGTTGCGATCGCCTCGATCGATCCGCCCTTCGGCTGCTCGCCGGAGCCGGCAACCTTGCCTCTGTCCTGCATTGCCCAACTGACGCTCGGCGCCGGGGAAAGCCACGTGCACAATGTGACCGTGATCATTCCCGACGATGGCCGTCTGGCCAGTCTGCAAGGCACTGTCAACGGCCAGAACTGCGTCGGCGTGCTGTCTCCGAACACGCCGGTGCAAGGCGGTGGCGACGTGTTGTCCCGCGGTGCGGCCAACGTGCAGGGCGATCGCGGCAAGGCCTATGCCTGCCATCCCTTCATCATCATGCATGAGGTGAAGAAGGAGTGTTCGCAAGGCTTCGTCATGAACGACGCTGGCAACTGCGTCTGCCCGCCAGGCACGACCTTCCGCAACGGCCAGTGCTCGTCGGGCGGCGGTACGGTCATCGTGCCGAAGCCGAAGCCTTGTGTCCTGCTCAAGGGCCAGATCCGTACCGAGGACGGACGCTGCGTCTGCCCGCGCGGAACCGAGCTGGAGAACGGCGCTTGCGTTGGGAACAAGCCGAAACCCGAGCAGTGCACCATTCGTGGCCAGATCCACAACGCTGCTGGCGATTGCGTCTGCCCGAGGGACACGGAAGTCAGGGGCAATGCCTGTCGGCCAATCCAGCCAAAGCCCGAGCAGTGCAGCATCCGCGGTCAGACCCACGACGCCGGAGGCGATTGCGTCTGCCCGAGGGGCACGGAAGTCAGGGGCAATGCCTGCCGGCCAATTCGGCCGAAGCCAGAGCAGTGCGCGATCCGCGGTCAGATCCACGACGCCGGAGGCGATTGCGTCTGCCCGAGGGGCACGGAAGTCAGGGGTGATGCCTGTCGGCCAATCCAGCCGAAACCCGAGCAGTGCACCATTCGGGGTCAGATACACAACGCCGACGGCGATTGCGTCTGCCCGAGGGGCACGGAAGTCAGGGGCAATGTCTGCCGGCCAATTCAGCCAAAGCCCGAGCAGTGCGCGATCCGCGGTCAGATCCACAACGCCGATGGCGATTGTGTCTGCCCGAAAGGTGCGGAAGTGCAAGGCAATGCCTGCCGGCGCAAGAAGCCAGTTGTGGTGGAGTGCCCGATACCTGGCCAGATCCACAACAAGCGCGGCGCCTGTGTCTGCCCGCGTGGGACCGAGCTGCGCGACGGCGCCTGCCGCAAACCACGGCTGGAATGCGCACCGGGCGCGCGGCCGATCAACGGCCAGTGCCAGCCGATCATCAAGCGGCGCTGCCCGGTCGGGACGGTCGGACGATATCCGGACTGCGTCCCGATCCGCCGGAAATCGACGCTTGAGCCGAACCTGCTGCTGAATCCGAATGTTCTTCAGCAAGTCGTTCCACGGCGCAAGCCGCAGCCGGAGCAATAGGATACGGGGCGCGGAACTTCAAACAGTGACCGTGCTCGTCACCCAACACCCCGCCGGAGCGATCCGGCGGGGTTTTTTCTTCAGCGGCAGATGAGAAGGCAGCGCAAACCTGAAGCCGTTGCGTCGACGGGAGGACAAACCGGCTTCCACTTTCCGGACTCATGGTCTAGGCAGTCGATACAGACACAGGGTCCGTAAACCGGGGCGTTCGGGAAGGCCGCATCATGAGCAAAAAAACCCTGATCGCGCCATCGGTGCTGGCGTCGGATTTCTCGAAGCTCGGCGACGAGGTCGAGGCGGTGGTCGCGGCTGGCGCCGACTGGATCCATCTCGACGTCATGGACGGGCATTTCGTCCCCAACATCACCTTCGGCCCGCCGGTAATCAAGGCGATCCGCAAACGCACCAACGCGTTTTTCGACTGCCATCTGATGATCGCACCGGCCGATCCCTATCTGGAGGCCTTCGCCGAAGCCGGCTGCGACGGCATCACGGTGCACGCCGAAGCCGGGCCGCATCTCGACCGCTCGCTGCAGACGATCAGGAGCCTCGGCAAGAAGGCCGGCGTTTCGCTCAACCCGGCGACGCCGGAAACGATGATCGAATATGTGCTCGACCGGCTCGACCTGATCCTGATCATGACCGTCAATCCGGGCTTCGGCGGCCAGGCCTTCATTCCCGCGATCGTCGACAAGGTGAGGCGGGTGCAGGCGCTGATCGGTGACAGGCCGATCCGGATCGAGATCGACGGCGGCATCTCGCCCGAAACTGCGCCCTTGGTCACCGCGGCCGGCGCCAGCGTGCTGGTCGCCGGTGCCGCCATCTTCAAGGGCGGCAGCGTCGAAGCCTACCGGGCAAACATCGAGGCAATCAGGGGAGCGGCGGACAAGGCGGCCGGCTGACCGCCGCCGTCCGGCCGGAGACAGCCGCTCGGGGGGACTTATGAGCAACCATCTGTTCGATGCTTTCCGTGCCCGGATGCCCGCGCCAGAACGCCTTTTTATGGAGACGGAGGACGGCCGCTCGGTCAGCTATGGCGATGTGCTGGCACGCTCCGCACAACTGGCGCATGCGCTGTCACAGCTGGGCGTCGAAGCCGGCGACCGCGTCGCCGTTCACGTCGAGAAGAGCCCCGAGGCCATTTTCCTCTATCTCGCCTGTCTGCGTGCCGGCGCGATCTTCCTTCCGCTCAATACCGCCTACACGCTGACCGAGCTCGACTATTTCTTCCGCGATGCCGAGCCGCGCCTGGTCGTCTGCGACCCGGCGCGAGCGGGCGAGATCGGCTCTTTGGCGCAGGCCTCGGGCGCCGCGGTCGCGACACTCGGCAGCAAGGGCGAGGGGTCGTTGACCGATCGCGCCTCTGAGGAGGCGGTGGACTTCCACGATGCGGCGCGCGGACCGGATGACCTTGCTGCGATCCTCTACACGTCCGGCACCACCGGCCGTTCGAAAGGCGCCATGCTCAGCCACGAAAACCTCGCCTCGAATGCACGGGTGCTCGTCGACCTCTGGCACTTCACTGCCGCGGACGTGCTGATCCATGCGCTGCCGGTTTTCCACACGCATGGCCTTTTCGTCGCCACCAATGTCGTCCTGATGGCCGGTGCATCGATGCTGTTCGAAACCAGATTCGACCCGGCCCGCATCGTCTCGCTGCTGCCGCGCGCCACCGCGCTGATGGGCGTGCCGACCTTCTACGTCCGCCTGCTGCAGCAGGACGGCCTGAACCGGCAAGCGGCGAAAAACATCCGCCTGTTCGTTTCCGGCTCTGCGCCGCTTTTGGCCGAGACGCACAAGGCTTGGCGCGAGCGCACCGGCCACGCCATCCTCGAGCGCTACGGCATGACCGAGACCAACATGAACACGTCGAACCCCTATGAGGGCGAGCGGCGTGCCGGCACGGTCGGCTTTCCCTTGCCCGGCGTCTGCCTGCGCATCACCGATCCCGACGGTGGTGAAACACTTGCCCAGGGCGAGATCGGTATGATCGAGGTCAAGGGCCCGAATGTCTTTTCCGGCTACTGGTGCATGCCGGAAAAGACCAGAGCGGAATTCCGTGACGACGGTTTCTTCATCACCGGCGATCTCGGCCTAATCGATGCCGACGGCTATGTCCACATCGTCGGCCGTGGCAAGGACCTGATCATTTCCGGCGGCTACAACATCTATCCGAAGGAGGTGGAGAGCGAGATCGACGCTCTTGCCGGTGTCGCCGAAAGCGCTGTCATCGGCGTTGCCCATCCGGATTTCGGCGAGGGTGTCACGGCGGTCGTGGTGCGGACGCCGGGCTCGACCATCAGCGCCGCCGAGATCGTCGAGGCCATCGCCGGACGCCTCGCCAAGTACAAACATCCGAAACGGGTGATCTTCGTCGACGAACTGCCGCGCAACACCATGGGCAAGGTGCAGAAGAACCTGCTGCGCGACGCTTACAAGCCCTCTATACGTCCAAAGCCGGCTAAGCCTGAGGGATAGCGTTGGCTGTAAAAACCTTGGCGCCGTCGATCCAGACGTTTTTCACGTCCAGATCGTCCGACAGCGAAACGATGTCGGCGGCGGTGCCCTTGGCGAAGCGCCCGAGCCGATGCGACTGGCCGATCGCCTGCGCCGGATAGAGCGAGGCCATGCGCAAGGCTTCGTCGAGGTCGAGGCCGACGACACGGTGCACGAAGCGCACCGCGGAAATCATGTCGAGATCCGCGCCAGCCAGCGTGCCGTCGGCAAGTGTCAGCCTGCCATCCTTGCGGTGGATGGTGCGGCCGTTCAGCGTGAACGAGATCATGTCGGTGCCGATCGTCGCCATGGCGTCGGTGACGAGCAGGATCTTGCCCGGCCCCGGCTTGGCGCGCAAGGCGATGGCCATGGTGGCCGGATCGACATGGATACCGTCGGCGATGATGCCGGCATAGAATGTGCCGGTATCGATTGCCGCGCCCGCCAGCCCCGGCTCGCGATTGCCGATCTGGCTCATCGCATTGAACAGATGTGTGACCACCGTGGCGCCGGCCTCGGCGAAGGCGCGGGCCATGGCATAGCCGGTATCCGAATGGCCGATGCTGACGATGATGCCGGCCTTGCTGAGCGCCGACACCTGGTCGCGCTCGACGGATTCGGGCGCCACTGTCGTCAGCAGCACCGGCAGGTTTTTCCGCGCGGCGATCAGCATCGCCTGGTCGGCATCGGTCATTGGCCGGATCAGGGCCGGGTCATGTGCGCCCTTACGGGCGATCGACAGATGCGGGCCTTCGAGATGCAGGCCCAGGAAACCCGGCACCTTTTGCCGTGCGGCCTCTGCTCCGGCGGCAACCGCCGCGGCGGTGATCTCGGACGTGTCGGTGATCAGCGTCGGCAACAGTGCCGTCGTGCCGAAGGGCGCGTGTGCCCGGCAGATGGTCTGGATGGAGGCGACATCCGGATGGTCGTTGAGCATGACGCCGCCGCCGCCATTGACTTGCAGGTCGACGAAGCCCGGCACCAGCATGCCGCCGCCGGTCTCGATACGCGCAACACCGGATGGAACGGCGCCGGCGGGAACGATGGCCTCGACGAGGCCGGCGCGTACGACAAGGGCCGCATTGTCGTGCCAGTCGTCGCCATCGAATATCCGGGCGCCGGTCAGGGCAAAACGGTCGCTCATAGGGTTTCCGTCACCTTGCGCAGATTGGGCGGCGTGTCCGGGTCGAGGCCGCGATGGCGGGCAAAAGCCTCGACGAAGCCGTAGAACGACACGATCAGCGTCAGCGGATCGGTCAGCGGATGGCCGGTGGCGACATGCGGCAGAGGCTGCGCCCTCTTTGCCTTGTCCGAAGTCACAAAGACGGCGGCGCCCTTGCCGGCCAGGCTGTCCGCGGCTTCGGCCAACGACGGTTCGGATGCATCGCGGGCGGCGAGTGCCAGCACCGGGAAGCCGGGACCGACCAGCGCCAGCGGGCCATGCATGACCTCGGCCGCACTATAGGCCTCGGCATGCATGGCGCAGGTTTCCTTGAATTTCAGTGCCGCCTCGTTGGCGATCGCCGCCGACGGGCCACGGCCAAGGATGAACAGCGATTTCGGCGTCTCAAGCGCCCCGGCCAGCGCCATCCAGTCGCAAGCGATCGCCTTGCGAAAATGTTCCGGCAGGCGAGCGAGTGCTGCCAGAAGTTTGTCATCGCCGGTGCAATGCGCCATCAAGGCGAGCCCGGCGACCGCCGAATTGACGAACGTCTTCGTCGCCGCGACGCTGCGCTCCGGTCCGGCCAGGATATCGATCGCGTAGTCGCAGGCGCGTGCCAGCGGCGAATCGGCGGTGTTGGTGACGGCGACGGTCAGCGAACCGCCGGCTCTCGCCGCTTGCGCCATCGCAACGATGTCCGGGCTCTTGCCGGATTGCGAGATCGCCAGGCAGGCCGAGCCGCCCAGTTTCAATTTCGCGCGGTAGATCGAGGCGATCGACGGGCCGACCGATGCAACCGCCAGGCCGGCGGTCAGCTCCACGGCATATTTCATGAAGGTCGCGGCATGGTCCGACGAACCGCGCGCCACGGTGACGACGAAATTCGGGTCTCGCTCGCGAATGCCGCGCCCGGCCTCGGTCAGCATCGCTGCCGAGCCATCGAGCAGGCGTGCGGTGGCCTCCGGGATCTCCTCGATCTCGCGCCGCATATGGGTCGTTGTTGCGCTCATGGCCGGCCCTCTTCGCCCGGCCCGCTCAGCCGGAGTTCGGCGACGAAATCATAGGCGTCGCCCCTGTAGATGGAGCGGGTGAACTCGATCACCTTACCGCTCGCCAGATAGGAGATACGCTCGATGTGCAGGCCGGCAATGCCCGGCGGCACTTCCAGCAGATGCGCGTCGCTATCGCCAAGATTGGTGGCGGAAATCCGCTGCACCGCCCGCACCGGCCTGTTGCCGGTCTTGTCCAGCGCCGCGTAGAGCGATGAACCGATCGCCGCCGGATCGGGCAGCACGCTTGTCGATAGTGAGGCGCGCTCGATCGCCAGCGGCGTGTCGTTGGCGATGCGCAGGCGCGCCACACGAGCCACCAATTCGTTCGACGCCAGGCCAAGCACCATCATCTCGTCGGGCGACGGCGGATAGAGGCCGCGGTCGAGCCAGGCCGAACGCACCGCCATGCCGCGCCGCGCCATGTCCTCGGTAAACGAGGTCAGCATCGACAGCGACTGCTCGACGCGCTCCATGCGCGGCGCAACGAAGGTACCGGAACCATGGCGCTGGACGAGGATGCCGCCCTTGACCAGGTCCTGTACCGCCTTGCGCACGGTGACGCGCGAAATGTCAGCCTTGCTGGCGATGTCGCGCTCGGAAGGCAGCGCATCGCCCGGTCCGATCAGCCCGCGTTTGACGGCGTCCTCGATGCTCTTCCTCAGCTGCAGATAGAGCGGCGCGCCGCTTTGCGACGACTGTTTCAGCGCCGTGAAAATCTGGTCGGCGGCGTCGCTCATCGCGCTGCCTCCGCCGTGTCCGCGAAAATCCGAACCGCCATCTGCACCGCGCCGCCCAGCGCATCGTCGAGCGGCGGCTTCAGCAACGCCCGGTAGCGCGCCGACAGGCGCGGCGCATAGAGCGGCGCCAGCCCGCCGAGCAGGCAGAGCGGATCGTCGCCACCGAGGTCGAGCACGCCAAGCGCTGCCTCGACATCGGCGACAGCCTTGTCGAGGATCCAGATGGCGACGACATCGCCCCTTTCGGCATGTTCGAACACCTTGGGCGCGAAGCCGCCGAAGTCGCCGGGCTTGGCATTGGTGGTGAATTCGACCACATCCTCGGGATTGTTGCGGAAGATGGCGAGCATGGCCTCTGTCAGCGGCGAGCCTTCGCGGATGCCGTCATAGGCGAGCAGCGTCTGTTCGAGCAGGTCACGGCCGATGCGGGCGCCGCTGCCCTGGTCGCCGACCTGGAAACCCCAGCCGCCGATGGCGCGCGATCTGCCGTTTTTGCGCGCCATGTAGGCGGTGCCGGTGCCGAGGATGGCCATGGCGCCGTCACCGGAGCCGACCGCGCCTTCCAGCGCGATCTCGGCATCGGTCTCGACGCGGCTGATGCGGAACGGCAGGATCGCTTCGAGCTGCTGCCTGTAGGTGCCGACATTGGCGCCGGCTAGGCCGAGAATGGCCGGAGTTTGCGGGATTAGTGCGGGATCCTTGCCTGCGGCGACAAAGGCCTGCTGCGCTGCGTCGACGATGTTCGTCCTGGCGCCGGTGAGATCGGTGCGGATGTTGGCGGCGCCGCTTTTGGCACGGCCGAGGACGGTGCCGTCGGCCGTTGCAAGGGCCGCCCTGCAGCTGGTGCCGCCGCCATCGATTCCGAGCACGAATTTCACGCGATTTCTCCTCGGGCGGATAATACCAATAAAATACCAATAGCCAAGGATTAATTTCCATTTCAAAAATGTTAAGGCGTAATTTGTTGGAAAATCAGCCGATTTTGTCCGAAGGCCTGCCCCGCGCAAGGATTTCATTAATGCGTGTGGACAAGTGGTATTTTTTTGGTATTGTTTTCTGGATTGGAGGAAAGCGGATGGCCGAAACGCGCACCGAAGCGCTTCACCAGAATGCCGAGGGCCTGGATATCCAGGCCCCGGAGGCTATCCTTTCCTCTTTGGCCAATGCGCAGATCGAGGCCGCCAAGGCCGTGCACGGCGCCATTGCCGCCATTGCCGCCGCAGCCGAAATCATCGCCGACCGGCTGAAAAGCGGCGGCAAACTCGCTTATGCGGCGGCAGGCAGTTCAGGCCTGATGGCGTTGGCCGATGCGCTGGAGCTGCCGGGCACTTTCGGCATCCAGCGCGAGCGCATCGCCATCCTGATCGCCGGCGGCGATGACGCCTTCAACACACTGGCCGGCGGGCCGGAGGACGATACCGACGAAGCCTCGGCTGCGGTCGTCGCCGCCGGCATCGGCAAGGGCGACTGCCTGATCGCCGTCTCGGCCAGCGGCTCGACGCCCTATGCGGTGCGGGCGATCGGGGAAGCCGGGCGCCGAGGTGCGGCGACCATCGCCATCGCCAACAACAGGGATGCGCCGCTGCTGCGGCTGGCCAACATCGCCATCCTGCTCGAAACGCCGCCGGAACTGATAGCCGGCTCGACGCGCATGGGCGCCGGCACCGCCCAGAAGATTGCGCTCAACATGCTGTCGACGCTCGCCGCCATCCATCTCGGCCATGTGCATGATGGCTACATGGTCAACCTCATGGCCGACAACATCAAGCTGCGCGATCGCGCCGCACGCATCGTCGCCGCCATCAGCGGGCGCGACAAGGACGAGGCGGCGCGCCTGCTCGAAAAGAGCGGCGGCGTCGTCAAGACCGCCATTCTGCTCGCCGCCGGCGCCGCCAGCGCCGATGCGGCCGAGAAGATACTGGAAGGGACCGGCCACAAGCTGCGGCCGGCGCTTTCCGCGATCGAGGGGAGCAAGGGGCGCAATGCCTCTGTTCTCATCAAAACCGAACCTGAAAAAGGTCAACAGGGAGACTGAGCATGACAACGAAGCTACTGACGGCACTTCTTCTCGGCACCAGCATTCTCGGCTCCGCCGGGGTGGCTTATGCCGACGTAACGCTCAACATCGAAAGCTGGCGCGGCGACGACCTTGCCATCTGGAAGGACAAGTTGATCCCGGCCTTCGAGGCCAAGAACCCGGGCATCAAGGTGGTGTTCGCGCCATCGGCGCCGACCGAATATGACGCGGCCCTCGGCGCCAAGCTCGCCGCCGGCTCTGCCGGCGACCTGATCACCTGCCGCCCGTTCGACAAATCGCTGGAGCTCTTCAAGAAGGGCAACCTGGCCGATATCTCGACGCTGCCCGGCATGGAGAACTTCTCCGACGTCGCCAAGGCCGCCTGGCAGACCGACGACGGCAAGTCGAGCTTCTGCGTGCCGATGGCTTCGGTCATCCACGGCTTCATCTACAACAAGGACGCCTTCGACAAGCTCGGCATCAAGGTGCCGACGACCAATGAGGAGTTCTACGCCGCGCTCGACAAGATCAAGGCCGACGGCACCTACATTCCGATGGCGATGGGCACCAAGGATCTCTGGGAAGCCGCGACCATGGGGTACCAGAACATCGGCCCGAACTACTGGAAGGGCGAGGAAGGCCGCCTGGCGCTGATCAAGGGCGAGCAGAAGCTGACCGACCCGCAGTGGGTCGAGCCCTTCAAGGAACTGGCCAAGTGGAAGGACTATCTCGGCGACGGCTTCGAGGCGCAGACCTATCCGGACAGCCAGAACCTGTTCACGCTCGGCCGCGCCGCCATCTACCCGGCCGGCTCGTGGGAAATCGGCCTGTTCAACACGCAGGCGCAGTTCAAGATGGGCGCGTTCCCGCCGCCGGTGCAGAAGGCCGGCGACACCTGCTACATCTCCGACCACACCGATATCGGCATGGGCCTCAATGCCGCGTCGAAAAACGCCGATGCGGCCAAGACCTTTCTGTCCTGGGTGGCCTCGCCGGATTTCGCCACCATCTACGCCAACGCACTGCCGGGCTTCTTCAGCCTGAACAACACCCCGGTGACGATGGAAGACTCGCTGGCACAGGAATTCGTCTCCTGGCGCGGCAAGTGCAAGTCGACGATCCGCTCGACCTACCAGATCCTGTCGCGCGGCACGCCGAACCTCGAGAACGAGACGTGGGTTGAATCGGCCAACGTCATCAACGGCACCGACACGCCGGAAGCTGCCGCCAAGAAGCTGCAGGACGGCCTCGACAGCTGGTACAAGCCGGCGAAGTAAGGCTCGGCGAAGCGTTGTCTCCCCCCTTGAGGGGGAGATGTCGCCGAAGGCGACAGAGGGGGTCGGTCGAGGCAGGCCGCGGCTTGATCGTTGCTGAAAGGCACGGTCGAACGACGCTGGCGCGCTGCCTCGGCCGACCCCACCCGCCTCGCTTCGCGAGGCACCCTCCCCTCGAGGGGGGAGGGAGACGCCGCGCTCTTTTTGCCGGCAATTGCAAGAACCTGATCGGCGGGGACCGAACTCATGGCCGCAACACCGAAAAGACCGTTCCGCTGGCACATCGGCGTCTTCCTGGCGCCGGCGTTGCTGGTCTATACGGCGATCATGATCCTGCCGCTGGCCGGCACGCTGCAGCTCTCCCTGTTCCGCAACATCAACCAGTCGCAGGTGTTCGTCGGGCTGGAGAACTTCCGCATGCTGTTCGGCGATCCCAACTGGTCGGTCAATTTCTGGAACGCGCTCAGAAACAATGTCTGGTTCTTCATCATCCACATGCTCGTGCAGAACCCGATCGGCGTCCTTTTGGCCGCACTTCTGTCCAGCCCCAGATTGCGGTTTTCCGCCTTCTACCGCACGGCGATCTTCGTGCCGACGATCCTGTCCTTCGTCATCGTCGGCTTCGCCTGGAAGCTGATCCTGTCGCCGCTATGGGGCGTGGCGCCGCATATGATGGATCTCGTCGGCCTCAAAAGCCTGTTCACGCCATGGCTCGGCAAGGCGCAATATGCGTTGACCGCGCTCAGCCTGATTTCGGTGTGGCAGTTCGTCGGCATCCCGATGATGCTGATCTACGCGGCACTGCTGTCCATTCCCGAAGAGGTGATCGAAGCGGCCGAATGCGACGGCATCACCGGCATGGCGCAATTCTGGAAGATCAAGCTGCCGCTGATCCTGCCGTCGATCGGCATCATCTCGATCCTGACCTTCGTCGGCAATTTCAACGCCTTCGACCTGATCTACACCGCGCAAGGCGCGTTGGCCGGACCGAACTATTCGACCGATATCCTCGGCACTTTCCTCTACCGCGCCTTCTTCGGCTTCCAGCTGCAGGTCGGCGATCCCAACATGGGCGCGGCGATCGCCACGATGATGTTCCTGATCATTCTTGGCGGCGTCTGCGTTTATCTGTTCCTCGTACAGACGCGCTTGCGTCGCTATCAGTTCTGAGGCGCGACATGAGCACGGCAACCCGTTCGCTGCCCCGCACCATCGGCGCCCATGCGATCCTTTTGACCTACACCGCTATCGCGCTGTTTCCGGTGATCCTCGTGGTGATGAATTCGTTTAAATCCCGCGCGGGCATCTTCGGCGCGCCGCTGACGCCGCCGACGCCGAAAACCTTCGACCTGATCGGCTACAGCACGGTGATCGGCCAGGGCGACTTCATCCACTATTTCCAAAACAGCCTCGTCGTCACCGTCGCCTCGCTGTTCTTCGTGCTTTTGTTCGGCGCAATGGCGGCGTTTGCGCTGTCGGAATACCGCTTTCGCGGCAACTCACTGATGGGGCTCTACCTCGCGCTCGGCATCATGATCCCGATCCGCCTCGGCACCGTCGCCATCCTGCAGCTGATGGTGGCGAGCGGGCTGGTCAACACGCTGACGGCGCTCATTCTGGTCTATACGGCGCAAGGCCTGCCGCTCGCCGTCTTTATCCTGTCGGAGTTCATGAAGCAGGTCTCCGACGATCTGAAGAATGCCGGGCGCATCGACGGATTGTCCGAATACACCATCTTCTTTCGGCTGGTACTGCCGCTGGTCAGGCCATCGATGGCAACGGTCGCCGTCTTCACCATGATCCCGATCTGGAACGATCTGTGGTTTCCGCTGATCCTGGCGCCGTCGGAGGAGACCAAGACGGTGACGCTCGGCGCCCAGCTGTTCCTCGGCCAGTTCGTCACCAACTGGAACGCCATCCTGGCGGCACTGTCGCTGGCGATCATGCCGGTGCTGATCCTCTACGTCATCTTCTCGCGGCAGCTGATCCGCGGCATCACCTCGGGAGCGGTCAAGTGAAAGAGGGAATCAAGTCTGTCGCCGGCGTGCGTATCACCCCACCCGGCGCTTCGCGCCGACCTCCTAATCAAGGGGAGGTAGGGCGCCAACATGTCGGGGGGCAAAATGGCCATGCGGGAAATCTCCCGACGGCGGTGACGGCGCCAGCCCCTTACCTCCCCTCGATGGGGAGGTCGGCGCGAAGCGCCGGGTGGGGTGACGCGCCCTCGCCGAGAGCAACTCGAATACCGGAGTGGTGACGTGGGTTCTGAAAAACCCCTTCGCATTGTCGTCGCCGGCCTCGGCAATATGGGCCGCAGCCATGCGCTGGCCTATCACACCAATCCGGGGTTCGAGATCGCGGCACTGGTCAACCGTTCAGACGTGCCGCTGCCGGAAGGACTTTCGACCTACGGCATTCGGCGTTCCTTCGACGAGGCGCTGCGCGATGAAAAACCTGATGTCGCCTGCGTCGCCACCTATTCCGACAGCCATGCCGACTACGCGGTCAAGGCGTTCGAGGCCGGCTGCCATGTCTTTGTCGAAAAGCCGCTGGCGACCACGGTGGCGGATGCGAAACGCGTGGTCGCGGCAGCCAAGGCCAACGGCAAAAAACTGGTGATCGGCTACATCTTGCGCCATCACCCGTCCTGGATCCGGCTGATCGCCGAGGCGCGCAAGCTCGGCGGCCCTTACGTGTTCCGCATGAACCTCAACCAGCAATCCTCCGGACACACCTGGGAGACGCACAAGCAGCTGATGCAGACGACGTCGCCGATCGTCGATTGCGGCGTGCATTATCTTGACGTGATGCTGCAGATCACTGACGCCAGGCCGGTCGAGGTGCGCGGCATGGGGCTGAGGCTGACCGAGGAGATCGCGCCCACGATGTATAATTACGGTCATCTGCAGGTGCTGTTCGACGACGGTTCGGTCGGCTGGTACGAAGCCGGCTGGGGGCCGATGATCTCGGAGACGGCCTTCTTCGTGAAGGACGTGATCTCGCCCAATGGCTGCGTGTCGATCGTCATGAAAGAGGGCGTCAGGTCCGACGACATCGACACCCACACCAAGACCTCGACCATCCGCCTGCACAGTGCGGCAACCGGCGCGGACGGCAAGTTCGCCAAGCCGGATGAGATGCTGTCGATGGAAGGCGAGCCCGGCCATCAGGACCTCTGCGATCTCGAACAGGCGTTTGTGCTGAAGGCGATCCGCGAGGATCTGGATCTCTCCCGCCACATGGACGACGCGGTGAAGTCGCTCGCCGTCTGCCTTGCCGCCGACGAGAGCGTGCGCAGTGGCGCCGCCGTCAAACTCTAAGCTAGGAACGATATTGTGGGCTCGCTGAACATCGAGAATGTCAAAAAGGCCTTCGGACCGGTCGAGGTGCTGAAGGGCATCAACCTCGAAGTGACGGATGGCGAATTCGTTGTCTTCGTCGGCCCATCCGGCTGCGGGAAATCAACGCTGCTGAGGGTCATTGCCGGGCTGGAGGACTCGACCTCAGGCCGTGTGGTGATCGACGGCGCGGACGTCTCGGCAACGCCGCCGGCCAAGCGCGGCATCGCCATGGTGTTCCAGACCTATGCGCTCTATCCGCATCTGACGGTGAAGAACAATATGGGCCTCGGCCTCAAGCAGGCCGGCACGCCGGCGGCCGAGATCGACCGCCGCATCGGCATCGCCTCCTCGATGCTTTCGCTGGAGCCCTACCTCTCGAGGCGGCCGGCCGAGCTCTCCGGCGGCCAGCGCCAGCGCGTCGCCATCGGCCGCGCCGTGGTGCGTGAGCCCAAGCTTTTTCTCTTCGACGAGCCGCTGTCGAACCTCGACGCCGCACTGCGCGTCAACACCAGGCTGGAGATCGCGCAGCTGCACCGCCGGCTGAAGGCGACGATGATCTATGTCACCCACGACCAGGTCGAGGCGATGACGCTGGCCGATAAGATCGTCGTGCTCAATGCGGGAAAGATCGAGCAGATCGGCGGGCCGATGGAGTTGTACAATTCGCCGGCTAATGAGTTCGTCGCCGGCTTCATCGGCTCGCCAAAGATGAATTTCGTCGACGGCGCCAGGCTGGGCGAGACAGCCAAGACCATCGGCGTCCGTCCCGAACATCTGACGGTCGATCCCAAATCCGGTGCCTGGAAGGGCACGGTCGTCCATGCCGAGCATCTCGGCGCCGACACCAACCTCTATCTCGACTGCGAGAAGGCCGGGTTGATCACCGTGCGCATCTTCGGCGTCTACAACGCCGAACCGGGCGCCACGCTTTACGCGACGCCGGATCCGGCAAAGACCTATCGGTTCGGAGCGGATGGGAAGGTGCTGAAGTAGGATCGCGGCTTAGCGTAGGCAGGCGCTGCCCCTCACCCCTACCCTCTCCCCGTATAGAGACGGGGAGAGGGGGGCGTCAGCGCTGGAGCTTCGTCCTTCTCCCCGTCACTATACGGGGAGAAGATGCCGGCAGGCAGATGAGGGGCGGCGGAAACTTGCCAAAGTGAAGCGCCTACGCGTCCGCCTTGAACGTCTGCTTCTGTTGGCCGAGTCCCTCAATGCCGAGTTCCACGACGTCGCCGGGCTTCAGGAAGACCGGCGGCTTCATGCCGAGGCCGACGCCGGGCGGTGTGCCGGTGGAGATGATGTCGCCTGGATGCAGCGACATGAACTGGCTGAGATAGGAAACCAGATAGGCCACACCATAGACCATGGTCTTGGTCGAGCCGTTCTGCATTGTCTTGCCGTTGACCTTCAGCCACATCGGGATGTTCTGCGGGTCCTTCACCTCGTCCTTGGTCACCAGCCACGGGCCGATCGGCCCGAAGGTGTCGCACGATTTGCCCTTGGTCCACTGGCCCTGCCGCTCGGCCTGGAAGGCGCGCTCGGAAACGTCATGCGCGACGCAGTAGCCGGCGACATAGTCCAGCGCCTCGGCCTCGGTGACATATTTCGCGGTCTTGCCGATGACCACGCCGAGCTCGACTTCCCAGTCGGTCTTGGCCGAGCCGCGCGGGATCAGCACGTCGTCGTTCGGCCCGACAATGGCCGAGCTTGCCTTCATGAAGATGATCGGCTCCGGCGGCACGATGGCGCCGGTTTCGGCGGCATGGTCGGAATAGTTGAGGCCGATGCAGATGAATTTGCCGGTGCCGGCGACGCAGGCGCCGAGGCGTGGCTTGCCGGAAACGGCGGGCAGCGATTTCGGATCGAGCTTCGACAATGTCTCAAGCGATGCCGGGTCGATCGCCTTGCCGGCAATGTCGGTGACATGGGCGGAGAGGTCGCGGATCGTTCCATCCGCATCGAGCAGGCCGGGGCGTTCGCTCCCCGCCTCGCCATAGCGCAGCAATTTCATAGAATTCCTCTCCTTGAATGAGATGAGCTTAGATCGACCAGCCACCGTCGATATTATAAGCCTGCCCCGACGTATAGGTGGCGCCGGCGAGATAGACGGCGAGGTCGGCGATTTCCTCGGGCGTACCGAGGCGGCCCATCGGCTGGCGCGCGATAAAGGCGGCGCGCGCTGCCTCGTAGTCGCCCTGCGCATGCATGCGGTCCTGCAGCGACGGGCTTTCGACGGTGCCCGGGCAGATCGCATTGCAGCGTATGCCCTTGCCGACATAATCGGCGGCGACCGACTTGGTCAGGCCGATGACGGCTGCTTTGGTCAGCCCATAGACGAAGCGGTTCGGCACGCCCTTGGTCGAACTGGCCAGCGACGCCATGTTGATGATCGAGCCGTCGCCGCGCTCCAGCATGCCGGGCAGCACGGCGCGGATGGTGCGGATCATCGCGCGGACGTTGAGATCATAGGCAAAGTCGAGATCGCCGTCCTTCATCTCGAGGATCGAGCCGGAATGCACGAAGCCGGCACAGTTGAACAGCACGTCGACGGCGCCGATCTCGGCGAAGGCCGACGTCACGGCCTCGTCGTTCAGCACGTCGAGCTTGCGGGTCTTGATACCGGGCGTCTTGCCGAGGTCGGCGAGCACCACCTCGTTGATGTCGGTGGCATGGACGACGGCGCCTGCCTTGGCGAAAGCCAGCGCGCTCGCCCGGCCGATGCCTTGTGCCGCCGCCGTGACGACAACGACCTTGCCTGTCAGATCCGCCATGCTTGTCTCCTCTGTGGCCGCCGGTTTTTACCGGCATACGGCCAAGGCGCAATGTGCCAGACAGGCCCTATGATGTCGCCTGTTTCGATATTCGCCTGCCGGCCAAATGTTTTTTCTCGGTAAAGAACATCTTTTGGCCCGTCAAGCCCGGACGTCCCCGCTGAGCGGGAAACTCAGTCGCCGTAGGGCACCCAGACGTTCTTGACCTCGACCGCACGGCGCAGCAAGGCATCGCCGGCGGCTTCGCTCGACGTCCAGTCGATGCTGCGGCCATTGCCGGTCCAGACCCGCTTGAGGTTGCCGACCGACTCGGCTTCGGCCCTGGCGCAGGTGTCGGCATCGGCGAATACCCAAAGCCCGTCGACATCGTCGTGCTTGGCCAGCACGCCGGCCAGCTCGGCGCTACGGCCCGTAACGATGTTGATGGCGCCTACCGGAACGTCGGAGTATTCGATGACCTGGTAGAGGTCGGTGGCAAGCAGCGGGTACCTTTCGGACGGCACCGCGACCACGGTGTTGCCCATGGCAAGCGCCGGCGCCACCAGCGAGATCAGGCCAAGCAAGGGCGCGTTATCCGCAGCGACGATTGCGACGACGCCGACCGGTTCGTGCAGCGCCAGCGTGACGGCACGGGCCGGCGGGTGGTGGACGCGGCCCTCGAACTTGTCGGCAAGGCCGGCATAGAGGAACAGCCGCTCGATCGATTGGTCGACCTCCTCACGCGCCGCCTTGGCGGTGGCGCCGGTGAGTTGGCTGAGGCGTGCGGCAAATTCATCGGTGCGACCGGAAAGATTTTCGGCCAGATAGTAAAGTACCTGGCTGCGATTGTAGGCGGTCGCCTCCGGCCAGGCCTTGCAGGCCCGCGCGGCAGCGACGGCGTCGCGGATGTCCTTGCGGTTGCCGAGACCGACCTCGCCGGCAAGCTTGCCCTTGGTGGTGGCGACGGCAATCGAATAATTGCCGTCCGGTCGGACCTGCTTGCCGCCGATGAACAGCTTCGCCGTGCGGTCGATGGCGTCGCCCTCGGAGCGCTCTACGGGCTGAGGTGTGGCCACAGCCGGCTTGATGACCGGGCCGAGCGGCAGCTTTGCCGAGAGATATTCGAACATGCCCTCGCGCCCGCCTTCGCGGCCGAAGCCGCTCTCGCGATAGCCGCCGAAGCCGCAGGCGGCGTCGAACATATTGGTGCCGTTGACCCAGACGACGCCGGCCTTCAATTGCGGCGCGACGTGGAGGGCAAGATTGACGTTCTCGCTGCATACCGAGGCGGCCAGGCCGTAGCGCGTGTTGTTGGCGAGCTCGATTGCTTCCTCGGTGTTGCGGAAGGTCATGGTCGCCAGCACCGGCCCGAACACCTCCTCCTGCGCCAGGATATTAGCCGGCGAAACGCCTGTTGCCAGCGTCGGCAGATGGTAATAGCCGGAGGAGGGCAGCGCCACGTCCGGCTGCCAGCAGACGGCGCCCTGCTTGGCGCCTTCGGCGACCAGCCCCTTGACGCGATCGAGCTGCGTCAAGTCGACCAGCGGGCCGATATCGGTGTTCTTGTCCAGCGGGTTGCCGACGCGCAGCCGGCTCATCCGTGTCTTCACCTTGGCGATGAAGGCATCGGCGATGCCTTCCTGCACCAGAAGGCGCGAGCCGGCGCAGCAGACCTGGCCCTGGTTGAACCAGATGCCGTCGACCAATCCCTCGACGGCGCTGTCGAGATCGGCATCCTCGAAGACGACGAAGGCCGATTTGCCACCGAGCTCAAGCGACAGTTTCTTGCCCGAGCCGGCCGTGGCTTTGCGGATGATCTTGCCAACCTCGGACGAACCGGTGAAGGCGATCTTCTGGATGCCGGGATGTTTGACGATTGCCGCGCCTGCTTCCGGCCCGCCCTGGACGATGTTGACGACGCCCTTCGGCACACCGGCACGCTCGCAGATGTCGGCGAACAGGATGGCGGTGAGCGGCGTGAACTCGGCCGGTTTCAGCACCACTGTGCAGCCCGCGGCGAGTGCCGGCGCAATCTTCCAGGCCAGCATCAGCAGCGGGAAATTCCAGGGGATGATCTGGCCGACGACGCCGACGCCCTTATGGCCTGGAAAATCCCTGCCCAGCGCCTGCGCCCAGCCGGCATGATGGATGAAATGACGGATGGCCAGCGGCACGTCGATGTCGCGGCTTTCGCGGATCGGCTTGCCGTTGTCGATCGATTCCAGCACCGCGAACAGCCGCTGGTGGCGCTGCATGGCGCGGCCGATGGCGTAGAGCACTTTGGCTCGGCTGTAGCCGGAGCTGGCGCTCCATTTCGGCAACGCTTTTGCGGCGGCCGAAACCGCCGCGTCGATATCAGCAGCCCCGGCATCCGAGACCTTGGCCAGCAATTTGCCGGATGACGGATCGCTGGTGTCGAAGGTCTTGCCACCTGCGGCTGCCTTCCAGTCGCCGCCGATGAACAACGCTTTGCCGAAATCGCGCGCGGCGAGCCACGCATCGGCCTCGTTGCGGGCTTCCGGCGCCGGGCCATAGTCCATGGCGTGGTAGCGTTCGAGAATGTTCATGGAGCGCTCCCGAAAATCACACCATCGCGTGGCGATGATTGGCCGAATAGTGGCCGGTCAGATGATGCTCGAGCTGGCGCTCGATGTCGGTCAGCAGGCTCGACGCTCCGAAGCGGAACAGCTCCGGCTCCAGCCACGGCCGGCCAAGCTCTTCCTTCATCAGCACCAGCCAGTCGAGCGAAGCCTTGGCGGTGGAAATACCGCCGGCCGGCTTGAAGCCGATGAGATAGCCGGTCTCTTCGAAATAGGCGCGGATGGCGCGCACCATGGCAAGGCCTACCGGCAGCGTCGCGTTGACGCTTTCCTTGCCGGTCGAGGTCTTGATGAAGTCGGCGCCCGCCATCATCGCCACCATCGAGGCGAGCATGACGTTGCGCAGCGTGGCGAGATCGCCGGTGCCGAGAATAACCTTCAGATGTGCCTCACCGCAGGCGGCGCGCATCGAGACGATCTCGTTATAGAGTTCCTGCCATTTCGCCCCGAAAACCAGGCCGCGCGGAATGACGACATCGATCTCGTCGGCGCCATCCCTCACCGAAGCCTCGATCTCCTGCAGGCGCGTCGACAGAGGCGCAAGGCCGTGCGGGAAGGCGGTTGAAACAGCGGCGACATGAATGCCGGTGCCGCGCAGCGCATCGACGGCAGTGGCGACGAAGGGGTGATAGACGCAGACCGCCGCCGGGCGGATCTTTTCTCCAGTAATGCCAAGCCCTTCGGCAATGTCGCGACGAAACGGATTGACCGCCTTGGCGCAGAGCCGGCGCACGCGCTCGTCGGTATCGTTCGAGTTCAGCGTCGTCAGGTCCATGCAGGCGACGGCGCGCAGCAGCCAGGCCGCCTGGTCGTCGGCCTTGATCGAGCGTCGTTTGGTCAGGCTGGCGACACGACGCTCCAGCGCCGAGCGGTTGACACTGCGCATCGACTCCATGAAGCCGAGATCGAGCCTCATTCCGGGATTGCGAGCAATGCCATGGGCTTGCGGGATTGGTGCATTGGCGGCGGCGCGCGCCGGCAGCGGCGTGATCTTGGACGCGCCGGCACCGAGATCGGTTTCGCGGATTGTGCTGCTCATCTCCTGCCCCTTGTTCAGCGACTTATGCCGAAGATAGACCGTGAAGCAGCGCTTCACGAGTCCTTCAAGCGGTCATAGCGGAAAAAGGCTGCAAAGACAGCTGCTTTTGACCATATGGTCAAAACCAAATCTAGGAAATCGGGCACCGAAGCGCCGCAGCTTTAGCCGACGAAGGCGCGCTCGACGACGAAGCTAGCCGGATGATGCAGCGAGCCTTCATGGAAGCCGAGGCTTTCAGCCAGCTCCTTGACGTCCTTCAGCATATGCATCGAGCCGCAGATCATGATGCGGTCGGTCTCGGGGTTGAGCTTGTCTATGTCGAGATCGTTATAGAATTTGCCCGAGCCGATCAGCGCGGTGATGCGGCCCATGCGCTCGGAGGTCTCGCGCGTCGTCGAATTGTAGAGCGTGACGCGGCCGCCGGTCAGCTCGCCGATCAGCGGATCGTTCTCCAGCGCCGCAACCAGTTCCTGGCCATAGGTGAGCTCGGCATTGTCGCGGCAGGTGTGGGTCAGGACCACCTGCTCGAATTTCTCATAGGTATCGGGATCGCGCAGCAGGCTGGCGAAGGGCGCAATGCCGGTGCCGGTCGAGATCATGAACAGGCGCTTGGCCGGGGTCAGCGCGTCGACCACCAGCGTGCCGGTCGACTTCTGCCGCATGATGACGGTGTCGCCGATCTGGATTTTTTGCAGCTCCGAGGTGAGCGGACCGTCCGGTACCTTGATCGAGAAGAATTCGAGTTCGTCGTCCCAGGACGGGCTGGCGATCGAATAGGCGCGGAACACCGGCTTCTCGGCGTTGGGCAGGCCGATCATGACGAACTCGCCGGAGCGGAAGCGCAGCGACTGCGGCCGCGTGATGCGAAACGAAAACAGCCGGTCGGTATAGTGCTTCACCGAAACCACGGTTTCGGCGTAGACATTAGCCGGTATGGGAAACTGCAGCGGTCGCGCGCCGGCGGTGTTGAACGCGGATGTGGTGTTCATCAAACCTAACCTTCTGGACCAGCTCAGCGCTGGCGCCAAATCTTCACCTGCGCGCCCGAACCGGTCAGGTTCCTGCGTGCCCTTGCACACTCCGAAGCGGTAAGCTCTTGTGTCCGGAATTTATTAGTATACAAACGATATTTGCGTCAAGACGCCGCCGTAAAACAGGTTTCCAAACTGAGGCATGTAAGCAGTTCGGGCATTTCGGGTTTCGACAATGGAACAGAATTTTTCGGCGCAAGCTCTGGATTCGGCGGGCAGCGTCGTCGCCGGCATCGATGTCGGCGGAACCTTTACCGACCTGCTTCTGATCGACGGCCGTGACGGTGGCAGGGTGCATATCGCCAAGACTCCGACCACGGTCGACAACCAGGCTTTCGGCGTCGTTTCGGCGCTTGGCGCCACCGGCTTTCCGGTTGACGGCATCGACCTCATCGTGCACGGCACGACGACCACCACCAACGCGGTGCTGGAGCGCCGGCTGGCGAAGACCGGCATGATCACCACGCGCGGCTTTCGCGACGTGATCGAGCTTGGCCGGCGGACCCGGCCGCAGGCCTATGGCATGACGGGCACCTTCGTCCCGATCATTCCGCGCAATCTGCGGCTCGAAGTGTCGGAGCGGATAGAGGCCTCGGGCGCGGTGCGCATCCCGCTCGACGAGGCCGAGATGCGGGCAGCGATTTTACAGCTGATCGAGGCCGGCTGCGAATCCCTCGTCATTCATTTCCTGCATTCCTACGCCAACCCGGCGCATGAGCGGCGGGCGGCCGAGATCGCCGCCGAGCTTTGGCCGAACGGCTACATCACGTCAGGCCATGCGCTGCTGTCGGAAGCGCGCGAATTCGAGCGCGGCGTCACCGCTTCGGTCAACGCCTCGGTGCAGCCGATCCTCGAGCGCTATGTCGAGCGGCTGCGCAAGGAACTGGCGTCAAAAGGCTACGCCCGCGACTTCCTGATCATGAACGGCAATGGCGGCATGATCTCGGCCCGCTTTGTCACACGTGAATCGGCCAAGACCGTCATGTCCGGCCCCGCTTCCGGCGTCATTGCTGCCGCCTATACCGGCAAGCGCGCCGGCTTCGAAAACTTGGTCACCTACGACATGGGCGGCACCTCGACCGACGTGGCGCTGATCCGCGATGCCGAACCGGCGGTGTCGAACGAGATCGAGATCGAATATGCGATGCCGATTCACGTGCCGATGGTGGCGGTGCACACGGTCGGCGCCGGAGGCGGCTCGATCGCCCGCGTCGATGCGGCAGGCCTGATCCAGATCGGCCCGGAAAGTGCAGGCGCCAATCCCGGGCCGATCTGCTATGGGCGCGGCGGCAGCGAGCCGACCATCACCGACGCCAATCTGGTGCTCGGCCGGCTGGCGCCGAAAAAGCTGCTTGCTGTCGAAAACCCGGTCACCGTCAAACGTGTCACCGGCATATTCGAGGACAGGATCGGCCGCGCCACAGGGCTGTCCGGCGTCGAGGCGGCGGGAGCGGTGCTGCGGCTGGGCAATATGAAGATGGCCGGCGCTATCCGCATGGTCTCGGTGTCACGCGGCCACGATCCGCGCGATTTCACGTTGTTCGCCTTCGGCGGCGCCGGGCCGCTGCATGCGACGGCATTGGCGCGCGAACTCGGCCTGCCAAAAGTGCTGGTGCCGGCGCGGCCGGGCATCACCAATGCGCTCGGCTGCGTCGTCGCCGATCTCAGGCACGATTTCGTCAACACGGTCAACCAGCCGGTGGCCAATCTCGACGAAACCGAGCTTCACGCTATATTGGAACGGCACCGAAACGAAGGCGAGGAGCTTATCGGCAAGGAAGCGGTGAAGCCGGAAACGATCCGCATCACGCATTCCGCCGACATGCAGTTCGTCGGCCAGACGCATATCATCAACGTGTCGCTGCCGTCGTCCGCAGTGACACGCGAGGTACTGCAGCAACTGTTCGAGAGGGCCTATTTTGCCCGCTTCAAGGTCGAGCTGCCGGAAATCCGTGCCAATCTGGTCAACCTCAACACCTCGGTGACCGGCGTGCGGCCGGCGATCGATCTGTCGCGGCTGATCGACCCGGCTGGCCGGGCCAAAACGCTCGATGAGGCACGGCGCGAGATCCGGCCGGTCTGGTATGGCGGCCGCTGGCATGACACGCCCGTCTATGGCAGGGAAAAACTGCCGCTCGACGCCATCATCGAAGGGCCGGCGATCCTCGAACAGATGGACGCAACAACGGTGCTCGAGCCCGGTGACCGGGCGCGATCGGACGCCGACGGCAACATCATCATCGACATTGGTGAGGCCTGAGATGGAAAAGCTCGACGCCATCACACTTTCGGTCATTCAGGCGGCGCTGCAGCAGGTCTGCGACGAGATGGACCTGACGTTTTCGCGCGCCGCCTTCTCGCCTGTTATCGCCGAGGCCAATGACCGCTCCGACGGCATCTATTCGGCCGTCGACGGTTCGCTGATCGCGCAAGGCAGCCAGGGCCTGCCGGTGTTCGTCGGTGTCATGCAGTATTCGACAAAAACGGTGATCGAGATGATCGCCGACGGCCGCTGCCTGCCGCCGGAGCCCGGCGACATCTACATCGTCAACGACCCCTATCTCGGCGGCACGCATCTGATGGATGTGCGCTTCGCCATGCCGGTCTACAGGGACAGAAAAATTTTCTGCTGGCTGTCGAACACCGGCCATTGGCCCGACATTGGTGGCTCGGTGCCCGGTGGCTTCTCCGCCTCGGCTACGGCGGTCGAACAGGAAGGCCTGCGGCTGCCGCCGGTGAAACTGTTCAAGAAGGGCGTGCTCGATCGCGAGATCTACGCCATCATCTGCTCGAACATCCGCGTCGCCGACCAACGCATCGGCGACATCCGGGCGCAGGCGGCAGCACTGCTGATTGGCCAGGATCGGCTCAACGGTATCCTGGATCGTTACGGAGATGAAACGGTCATTGAGGCGATCGCCGAATTGCGCCGCCGCGCCGCCGAACAGATGCGCGCCAACATATCGGCCATTCCCGACGGCATCTATCGCTCGCAGGCCTTCGTCGATTCCGACGGGGTGGTGAACGAGCCGCTGACCATCGCGCTTGTGGTGGAGAAGCAGGGCGACACGCTGACCTTCGACTTCGCGGGTTCGTCAAAGCCTTGCGCCGGGCCGATGAACAGCGTGCTGGCGACGACCTTGTCCTCGGTCTATCTCGCCATGCGTCACATTTTCCCGGATGTGCCGATCAGTGCCGGCGCCTTCGAGCCGCTCATCGTCAAGCGACCGGAAGGCACCTTCCTAGACGCCAAATATCCGCGCCCGGTGTCGGGCTGCGCGGCCGAGGTTTCGCAGCGCATCGCCGAGGCGGTGTTCGCGGCCATGGTGCAGGCGTTGCCGGACAGAGTGACGGCGGCTCCGGCCGGCTCCAGCGGCAATTTCGCGCTCGGCGGCAACGACCCGGCGCGCGGCCGCGATTACGTCATGTACCAGATCTCCGGCGGCGGCTATGGCGGCAATGCCGGTCACGACGGCCTGACCAATGGCTGCTCGACCATCGGCATTTCCAAATCGCCGCCGGTCGAGATCATGGAACAGGCCTTTCCGGTGCTCTATCGCCACTATGCCCTGCGCGAGGGCTCGGGTGGCGCGGGCAAGCATCGCGGCGGTTTCGGCCTCACTTATGAGGTCGAGATCCTGCGCGGCGACGCCCGCGCCTCCTTCGTCATGGACCATGGCCGCTTCGGCCCGCAGGGTGCCCTCGGCGGCAAGGACGGCGCGGTCAATACGGTGACCGTGTTCCGCGACGGCGAAGCCCATGTGCCGCCGCATCTCTCCAAGGAGCAGGACATCGCGCTGAAAGCCGGCGACCGCGTGCGCGTCGGCACGCCGGGCGGCGGCGGCTATGGCGATCCCTTGCAGCGTGACCCGGAATTGGTCGCTCAGGATATCAGGCTAGGATACTATACCGCCGAGCAAGCCAGGGACATGTTCGGGATCAAATGAATCCACAAGACAAATTCAAATGCCGTATCTGCGGCCTCGATCAGTCTCCTGATTTGCCGTGGGGCGAGAACGGACGAGAACCCAGCCATAATATATGTTCTTGTTGCGGTGTAGAGTTCGGCTACGCAGACGACGGCCTCGACAACTGTTTGTCAATTCGCCGGAATTGGGTCGAAGTTCGGCGATGCAAATGGTTCTCGCCAAACGACCGGCCGCCCGACTGGGATATGCCTGCTCAGATGAGAGGTATTCCGCTAGCCTATAAGCGCGCAGAGGATGAGCAACTGATCCAGCTATATCTCCAAGCTGGAGAGCCGCCTCTACAAGGCTTGGCGGCGCTGAGCGCGGTGGAGAAGCCGGACCGGCAGTGACAGTTTCACCGGGTGCTGGCATATCGCCCAAACAACCGCTGCGCACCGCTATGCCCGATGATCCAGCCTTGCGACCAGCCGGTCGCCGGCCCACTGGATGCCGCAGACCAGGATGATCAGCACAATGACCACGGCGACCATGACGCTGGTTTCGAAGCGCTGGTAGCCATAGCGGATTGCGAGGTCGCCGAGCCCGCCGGCACCGATGGCACCTGCCATGGCCGAGGCGCCGATCAGCGTCACCAGTGTAACCGTGAAGCCGGCGACGATGCCGGGCAGCGCTTCCGGCACCAGCACTTCTCGGATGATCGTCCAGCGGTTGCCGCCCATGGCGCGCGCCGCTTCGATCAGCCCGTGGTCGACCTCGCGCAGCGACACTTCAGCGATGCGGGCATAGTAGGGCGTCGCCGCGATCGACAGCGGCACGATGGCAGCCCATGTGCCGATCGAGGTGCCGACGATCAGCCGCGTCACCGGAATCAGCGCGACCAAAAGGATGATGAACGGCACCGAGCGGAAGCCGTTGATCACAGCGCCGAGCGCACGGTTCACCCAGCGGTTTTCGGCAATGCCGCCACGGTCGGTGGCGACCAGCGCCAGGCCGAGCGGCAGCCCGAAAACCAGCGAGATGAGGCCGGAAGCGGCCGTCATCAGGATGGTTTCCCAGACCGAACGAAGCAGGAGCTCAAACAGAACCGTCGACATGGCCAAGCACCTCCACCCGCGCATTGCGGGCTTTCAAGAACGCGATCACCTGTGCCAGATGATGTTCATCGCTGCCCGCGACCGCCACGAACAGCGTCCCGACAGGCTGCTGCTGGACGTGATCGATGCCGCCGTGCACGAGGCGGAACGAGCCGGGAACCGCCGCGGCAAGGTCGGACAAAAGCGGGCCGCGCGCTGCCTCACCCGCCACGTCGATCCTGAGGATAGCCTCGCCGCCCGTGTTCTGCGTTAGCCGGCTTGCGATCTCCGCCGGCAATCGCGGTCGGATGCCGCCGAGCAGGCTTTGTGTTATCTCCGACTTCGGATCGGCAAACACCGACCACACCGGCCCTTGCTCGACGATCCGTCCCGCGTCGATCACCGCGACGCGATCGGCGATAGAACGGATCACCTCCATCTCATGGGTGATGAGAAGGATGGTCAGGCCGAGCTGCCGGTTGATGTCCCTGAGCAAGGCAAGGATGGAGCGCGTCGTCTCCGGGTCCAGCGCCGAGGTCGCTTCGTCCGACAGCAGCAGCGCCGGGCGTGCCGCAAGCGCACGGGCAATGCCGACGCGCTGTTTCTGTCCGCCCGACAGCGACGCCGGATAGGCTTTCGCCTTCTCCGACAGGCCCACGAGCTCGAGCAGTTCGGCCGCGCGCGCCAGGCGTTCGGCCTTGGGCCGGCCTTCGATCTTGAGCGGCAGCGCTACATTGTCTTCGACCGTCTTGGCGGACAGCAGGTTGAAATGCTGGAAGATCATGCCGATCCGCCGGCGCAGCGGCTGCAATTCGCGCTCGCCGAGCCGGCTGATCTCGCTGCCTTCGATGAAAACCTGTCCTGAATCCGCACGTTCCAGCCCATTGAGGCAACGGATCAGCGTCGATTTGCCGGCGCCGCTTCGGCCGATAATGCCGAGGATCTCGCCCTTGCGCACGCTGAGCGACACGCCATCGAGCGCCGCTGTCGCGCCGAAACGCCGCTTCAGCTCGATGAGGCGCACAACATAGTCCGATCCCGCGGAACGGCTCTCGACGGGATGCACGACTTCGGTGACCGAGGCGAAATGCTGGTTCATGAAAGTTCCTGTCTCGGCGATCCGCAAACGCGATCGCGGTCCGCGTTGGAACGCGGACCGCTTTTTCCCATAGCCCGAGCCTCAATGCCCGGTTCGACATCAATAGGCGCTGATGCCGGTTCCCTTGTAGACCCGGTCGAATTCGGCCTTCACCTTTTCGTTCTGATAGGAGGCGACCAATGTCTTTACCCATGGCTGGTTTTCGTTGCCGGCCTTGACCGCGATGAAGTTGCGGTAGGGGTTGTCGGCCACCGTCTCCTGGGCGATGCGGCTTTCCGGACCAAGCCCGCTTTTCAACGCCCAATCCGTATTGACCACGGCTCCGTCGAGATCTTCCACCGAGCGCCCGACGATGCCGGCGTCGAGCTCCTTGATGACCAGCTTCTTCGGGTTTTCAGAAATGTCGGTGGTCGTTGCCAGTATGCCGGTGCCGTCCTTCAGCTTGATCAGGCCTTCGCTCTGCAAGACGCGCAACGCGCGGCCTTCGTTGGACGGGTCGTTCGGCACGCCGATGACGGCGTCTTCGGGCAGGTCGGCAACCTTCGCGTACTTCTTGGAATAGAGGCCGATCGGCCAGACCCCGGTATAGCCGACGGGGACGATATGATAGCCCTGCGTCTTGATCTGATTGTCGAGATAGGGCTTGTGCTGGAAGGCGTTGGCGTCGATTTCGCCACGCTCCAGCGCTTCGTTCGGCTGGGTATAGTCGTTGAACACCACGGTCTCGACCGTCAGGCCTCTCTCCGCCGCCTGGGCGGTGACGACACGCCAGACGTCCTCATCCTCGCCGCTCATGATGCCGACCTTGATCGCCTTCTTGTCCTCGGCGAACGACGAACCGGACGCAGCCAGGCCGACAATCGCAACCGCCGATGCAAAAAGTACGGCCAGGCCGGCGCGCCGGTTTATAGTTGCTGAGAGGAATGGAAGCAAAGTGTTGATATTCCCAGACATGATCAATCCCGTCGGTTCTGAAGTCGTTGCGGCCAGGCGGAGTGCGAAGCCTTGCCGGCATCATCGGAAATGCTGACCGTCAGATCAAAGAACCGTATTTCCCGCCAAATGCGAAGCCGGGAATATTCTCTCAAAGTTTCTTGTCTGGCGAGCACAGGACGCTGCCGTCCCTGGCGTGCTGGGATCATGCGCCTCAAGCCAAAGCTGGTTCAGAAGTTATCCGGGCGTCGACTCGGCTATGAGGCCCGCCGTGCGTCGAAACGGCGGGCCTTTCTGCGTCCGAGTTGCCCAGGACGGGCAGCGGTTTGGGTGTCGACAATGCAGGACGCGCCGCATGTCCCTTCAAAGAGCGACGCGCTTTGCTCACTGGATGACCTTCACGATCCTGCGCGTGCCCGGATCGACCAGGACGGTCTGGTTGTCGACGACGACATAGCGGTATTTGACGTTGGGAACTTCATGAAGCTCGACGGTGTCGGGCAAGGTCGAGCCGACATTGAGTTCCACGCCGGGAAGCTGGACGGACGCCAGAGGCTGTTTTTTGACATACTCGCGTACGACCGTTTCCTGCTGCGGTTCGATGACCACGTCCTGGGCGGCAGCGGCGCCGACGCCCGCGAGCAGCAAGAACCCGGCCGCGGCCGCGGAAAGATGCATTCTCATGATTATCTCCTTTCGTCGTGAGCCACCTCTGCGCTGCGCTGCACCATGCCGTTCGCAGCGGGGTCGCTAGGCCGGTAACGCCATCGGATAGAGCTTGTTCCGCCAATCGGATCACTTGCCGTTTCGCTCCATTAATTTGGAACAAAGTTTTTGAGCCGCAGTTTTACTCGGTGAAGGGACGCATTTTCCAAGGAGATCTCTCATGAAAGGCGTTCTGATCACCAGCATGCTAGCAATCAGCGTCAGCTGCGGGGCAGCACTTGCCCAGACGCAGCAGTCGGCCGACGACCAGTCCGGCGCCAATTGTGCAGCCGGCACTGCCAATTGCCAGAGCGGCGCCAAGACGGGCGAGCAGGCTCAGGGCAAGGCTGATCAGCAGGCGCAGGGCAAACCGAAGCTGAAGACTGACGAGCAAGCTCAGGGCAAGGCTGGCGCTACGACTGACCAGCAGGCCACGGGCAACACCAAAATGAAAACCGACGAGCAGGCCCAGGGCAAGGCTGGCGCCACGACTGACCAGCAGGCCACGGGCAAACCGAAGCTGAAGACCGACGAGCAAGCCCAGGGCAAGGCTGGCGCTACGACTGACCAGCAGGCCACGGGCAACACCAAAATGAAAACCGACGAGCAGGCCCAGGGCAAAACCGGAACCACCACTACCGAGCAGGCCCAAGGCAACACGAAAATGAAGACCGAGGAGCAGGCTCAGGGCAAGACTGGGACCACGACCACCGAGCAGACTCAGGGCAACGCCTCTACGCAGACGCAAGACCAGAGTTCGACCGCTTCCATCAGCAATGTGACCGTTGAACAGAAGACAGAGATTACTCAGGTCATCAGGGAGACGAAGGTCGAACCGGTTTCCAGCATCGATTTCGACATCTCTGTCGGTATCGAGGTTCCGCGGAAGAAGGTCCGGCTGCATCGTCTGCCGGCGCGCATCGTCAAGATCGTCCCGGCTTACGAATCCTATGAATATTTCGTGCTGGCCGACGGCCGAATCGTCATCGTTGATCCGAATACCTACAAGATCGTGCTTATCCTGACCTAGTTGTAGCCAGACGGTTTGCAAGACCGTTTGACTGCACCGGTAAGGCCCGCGGCGCGACTTGCGCGGCGGGCCTTACCGCATCCCGCTCCACAGCGTTGCAGCATCTGCAAATCGCAGATCACTGTCCGTCCTCGGGGCGAGGAGCCAGCATGGTCTGATCGATGGTGTTGGGCAGACATGGACTTGGAGCGCAGCTTGTTCGGACTGACGCGGTGGCCATGGCATCAATATTCGTGACCAGCACCATTCTCGCGTAGTGCCGCGGCCACAGCGGTTCTCCAAACAACACGAAGATGCCGCCAATCATTAGCCCCAGCAACAAGAGTGCCGTTGCGTTTGCAAATATCTCGCCGTAGCGCATTGAGGCAACCTGTCCCGGCCGGAAAGTGATTTCAGCCTGTGACAGCGGCGACCGGGACGGCGCCGAAAGCCGGCGCTACTGTCCTTGGCGCCTCGCGAATGCCGCCTTTCATTGGATCCTCCCGAATAAGCCGGGTAAATAACGGCACTCTCGGTGCTTTGTTCCCGGCTGTGTGGCCCGACGACAGCCACTTCACTCCGGCCGGAGTGGCGCGTCTTCTGTCGGCGAAACTGCCTGCGCTCTCATTGATGGGCGGCAGCGAGTTCCTTGACATGACGTTCGTGCATTTGCAGCACCGGCAGCGTCTTCTTGGCGAACTCCTTCAGCGCCGGGTCATCGCCGGAATTTGCATATGTGGAAAACAGCGCCACCGCTTCCTTATGCGCCTGGGTCTGCATGTCGATATATTTCGATTGGAAGCTGTCACCGCTGGTCTCCTTGAGTTGGTCGAGCAGCGCCTGGTGCTTGGTGTCCAGCGGCGAGCCGGCCGGCGCGGTGGCCGACGTCGTCTGACCTTTGCCGAGCGCCGCCTTGAAGTCCTCGCCGGCCTTGGTGTGGTCGGTGACCATTTGCGCCGCGAAGGCCTTCACATCGTCGGCCGTCGCCTGCTTCTGTGCAAGTCGGCTCGACTCGATTTCAAACGCATTGGCGATGGGCACCGTCTTCACGAACGTCGCGGTGTCAACCTTGCTCATGGTGTCGGTCGTCAGAGGCGTCAGCGTCGCCGATTGGGCAAAAGCAGCCAAAGGCGCGCCGGCCATCATCGCTGCCGCAGTGATGGATAGAAGTGCTTTCATGGGAGTTCTCCGAGGCTGATGTCATCCCTCCGATGGCTCAACGCGGAAGCTGCGGCGAGGTTGCCTGGTCGCCGGGGGGGGCCCCCCCCCCCCCCCCCCACAGCATGTTCCTTGCGTCAGGGGCGTAAAATCAGGCGGAGACGGCGGCCGGGATGGCGCAGGTGACGCCGGTTCCCTGCAGGCCGCAATAGCCGTAGGGGTTCTTGGCCAGATATTGCTGGTGGTCCTCCTCTGCGAAGTAGAATTCCGGCGCTGGCGCGATCTCGGTGGTGATCTTGCTGCGGCCGGCACCGCGCAGCGAGGCCTCGTAAGCATCGCGCGAGGCGATCGCCGCCTGGTATTGCGCGTCATTGAACGTGTAGATCGCCGAGCGGTAGGTGGTGCCGACATCATTGCCCTGGCGCATGCCTTGCGTCGGGTCGTGGCTTTCCCAGAACAGCTTCAAAAGCTCGGCATAGGACACGATCTTCGGATCGTAGACGACAAGCACGACTTCGGCATGGCCGGTCAGGCCCGTGCAGGTTTCCTGATAGGTCGGGTTGGGCGTGACGCCGCCGGCATAGCCGGCCGCTGTGACCCAGACGCCCTCGATATGCCAGAACAGGCGCTCGGCGCCCCAGAAGCAGCCCAGCCCGAACATCGCCGTCTCCAGCCCTTCGGGATAGGGACCCTTGAGCAGCCTGTTCGAGACAAAGTGCTTCGACGCCGTCGGGATCGGCCGGTCGCGGCCGGGCAGCGCCTCGGATGGCTTCGGCAGGTTGAGTTTCTTGTTCAGCATGTCGCTGAGAAACATGTGCGGTTTCCTTTTCTTCTTAGTTGAGCCTTCCCTGATCCGGCAATGCTCGGTCCGGGAACGCTTGGAAATGTCAGGTCGCGGCGAACCGCCTGGTGGGGCGCTGCCGCCTATAGCCGATCGCATAGAGAATGAAGGCCAGCGCCGCGAACACGGCGAAGCCGGGCTGGTTGAGCACCCAGGCGATGGCGCCGTCCCACAGCAGCGGGTTGACCTTGTCGCGGACGAAGCTTTCGAAGGCGCTGCGCGTATCCGGCGAGACGGCGAGCCAGCTGGTGTTGAGCGGGGTCATCACCAGTGCCGACGCCGCCACCGAGCGGGTCGCGTCGAGCACGGCCATGATGACCGAAATCGAAAGCGCGATCATTGCGGCGAGACGGAAGACGAAGCGGAACATCCAGACCCTTCCTCCCCAGGAGTTTATCAGAATGTCGTGTCGGACTGTTAAATAGGATCTACGCGCTCTGTCCGCAATCGCGACACGCGAAGTTGAACCTGCGCCGCCTGTTTGTGCCGGAGCCGGTCGCGCGCTGGACGGCGAAGACACCGCCGCCGATCGCGTGCCGACTGCAAGCCTGCTGCCTACATTGGTCGACTGCTGCTGCCTCGAGAACGGCGAGCCGGCGGTAGGGCCAGGGCATCCCTATCCGGCAAAGCGAATACAGTGCCGTTATGTCTTGGCATTCGGCACCGGATCGACTAGATGAGCCCCGCACCTGTTGCTTTGACGGGGGCGGGGAAGGGTATCCGCTGGTTGACGGCGCCCACGGCCGGAATTCCGGCCGGAATCCCAAGGGAGATGCATCTCCCCAACCCGCACGGCGAAACCGGCCGCGGCGAAAATGCTAAAGGATGGAGAGGTGGCCGAGTGGTTGAAGGCGCACGCCTGGAAAGTGTGTTTACGGGAAACCGTAACGCGGGTTCGAATCCCGCTCTCTCCGCCACTACTAAATTGAAATAATTGAATAATATTCCTCTTTGCAGAACATACTCGCGGATTCGAGTCTAGGCCTTGGTTGAAGCTTTCGCGAGGCATTCGGACGCTGAAGGCCAAGTATCGAACTGTCACTTTTTGCTCGGATCGTCCGCCGGGTTGACGTAGGTGATCGCGAACGGCCCGTCGCCATGAACCTGGATAATCGTATCGCTTGTCGTCCACGCGAAGTGATTCATTCCGGCCGGCGCAACGCCGAAGCCACCAGCAGTCAATTCGATGCCTTTCGCCTCGTCGAGCTTGTCGCCCATTCCGATATGAAAGTTACCGGAAAGCACCGTTATATATTCCGCGGTGGGATGATTATGTGCGGCAATTTTGTAGCTGGCGGGCGTCTTTAGCCGCAGCACATAAGGCCCATCCTTCGAGGGGTCTCCAGCAATAACAGCTATCTCGGCGCCAGCAGGAATGACAGCAGGAGCAGGGGCCCATTTGATACTGTCCGCGTTCATTGGCATGTCATCAGCAAACAGGGGCGCTGTCCCGATAAACAGCAGTGCCAGAGCCGAGGCGACCTTGAGCATGATAATCTCTCCATTTCGTTCGTAGAGGATGGCGCTTAGCATGAACGCTGAGCCACTAAACCTATTGGCACGACGGCATCCTCCGAACGGGGGATGCGCGATCCTTCCGTTTTTGGCGTTGAACATCTGGAATTTCGGCACTATCCAGTAGGTGGTTCGTATCGCACGTTGACCGGTGCTGCCCTTAGACCGCTGAGATTCGCGCGCCCGGCATCTTCGTCAAATGGGACACTAGCGGATAGTTGCCGCTGAGCAGTGGGTCCCTTCCGGGTTCCTACTGCGGATCGGGCTGCATCACCGATCGGCCCGCGTTCTTCGTCAGAGGCGCGGGCTTTTGGTCGGCTCAGCAATATCGCGACGGTTTAGCGCGGAACTGCGGGTATTCCTGAGACTGAGCGCGCCGTTTCGCCGGAGAAAACCACGAAGGCAAAGATCAGCACGGCGGCAGCGACAATCATTGAACCGGTGGCGACGATCGGCTCAAGCGCCGGATTTCCCTGCAGCATCAGGTAAAGCGCCGGCAGCATGACGACCAGGCCAAGATTGTAGACGCCATAGTGGATCATCGCCGTCCTGCGGGCAGCCTTCGCCGGGTTCAGGGCATAGTAGCCAGCGAATATTGCACTGGTGACCCATCCCAGCAGGTTGATGTGCGCGTGAGCCGGAAACGCCCCGTGATCTCCTGAAATTGCCATCTGCAGGCCGGCTGCAATTCCCAGAATAAGAAAGACGATGGCTGTCTTGAAAAAGAGCTCCGAAACTTTAGGCATGTCATTTCTCCCAAACCCGTTTTGCCGCCGCATCATGCTTTGGTCCCGGTGATCTTGCCAAGGGGACCGTCGGGCCTGCGGAACCATTTGTTGGTGGCCAGACGACCCATTGGCGGCCGGCCGCCGGGCCTGGCCGGTTCGCGAGACCAGCCGGCAAAAAATATGCGCTCACGCTAATTTAATTGCAATATCACCCCGCCAGGCTTCCATGTCGTTCTCACTAGGGAAGTGTCCTGCACGATGGTGGTGCCCATACGCCCCAAAGGTCTCCCCGTCACTGTTGCAGCAGGGCCTCGCCAAACTTCTCCCACAGCCGTGCGCAATCTGTTGCTCTGAGGCTGGGGGTTCCGAGTGGGCCGTACATAATGACGGCGGCGTGAACATCGTAGCCAACGATAGGTGCATTGGCGACAAAGTGGATAGCCTCACCCAATCGGCGGGGGCCAATTGCCGCATCGGTTTTGTTGGTGATGTCGAAGACACCACGAATGTCCGCTTCCTGGTTCCTGGCTGCCAACGCAGCCGCCATTACCTTTTCGTGCACCATCGAAATCTCTCCTAACGGTCTAAGTCTAAGAACCGCGGCTTGTGCTGGCCCGGCAGCTGACCGGCAAATCGAAGTGCTTTTTGCCGCATCTCGATTGGCTCTTGCTGCGAGCCACTCCGCCCGCGCCCGCGGCAAGCCGATAAGGCAACTGCCAGCGAAGTCCGCAGGCACGTCCACGGTCGTATCAAACACGGCCCACGTGCCAGTCGGCTCCTGAATGGGCAAAAACCTCATAACAGCGCCTGCTAATATACGTATGCCGACTGTGGGGACGGAGCTTTGTTCCTGCATCGACTAAACGAATGAGAGATGGTGTCGAAATGCCAGGCGACGCTCGTCGAAAACAATCGTCTGCGACATCGCCAGGATCGAAGGTGGGCCTGAGCTGCGATCCGACCGCATTCGGGGCTCGCCGATAGGGACAAGCACAAGACGCAGCGCCGGCACGCCTCGTCAGATGTCACTTTCTGCGCTGCGGATAAATCGTCTCACCGCGCGTCAGCATCTCCACGAACGCCGCGATCTTCTTCTTGCGTCCGGCTTCGGTCTTCATGTTGTGGGTGCGGAAGGCGAGCGCGAAGCGGTTTTGCTCGCTGAGCTTTGCCAGCATCTCTTTCGCCTTGGGCTCGGCGTCTATTGCCGCCTGGAGATCGTCGGGGATCTTCATGCCCTTGCCGCTTTTGTAGGCCCGTGCCCAGCGGCCGTCGGCTTTGGCTGCCTCGAGCTGCCTCAGCCCATGCTCGGTCATCCGGCCCTCCTCGATCAGCCGGGCGACATTGTCGATATTGATCTGGCTCCAGGTGCTCTTTTTGCCGCGTGGGGTGTAACGCTGCAGGTAGCTTTTGTCGTCGAACGCCTTGCGCACCGCGTCGATCCAGCCCCAGCACAACGCCACGTCGATGGCTTGCTTCGGCGTGATCGACGGCAGCCCCGAATCGAGCTTATGGATCTTGATCCACAGTTCATTCTCGCTGTCGTGGTGCTCGCGCAGCCAGGCATTGAAGCTGCCGGCATCCCTGAACTCGTGCACCTTGGCGGGGTCGACCTTGACGGGCGCCATCAGACTGTCCGCCTGCGACGCAGACGTATAACGACGCCAAGCCGCTTGCCTGCCGCGCGCACGCTCATCTCAGCTCCGAGGCCGCCATCCGCAGGCCTGATGGTTCTTGCCGGCACCGCATTCAGCCTGCACGATTGGGCGTGCCGAGGACATGGGACTTCGGCGGCAGCATGACGTCGTCGAAGGTCTGCGTGAACATTGCCGCCGCGAAGAAAGCGACGGCGCGCAGGGTTTCGGTGCCGGTATTGACGAGGTCGTGCCGGATCGGCGTCGGGAGCACCAGGACACTGCCGGGCCCGACCGGGTGGGTGGTGCCGCCCTCCATGTGCAGCTCGCCGGTGCCGGCGATGATGTATTGCGTCTCCTCGGTGGCGTCGGTGTGCCATCCGAGCCGCTTGCCGGGCTCGATCTTGTAGACAATGACCGAGGACTGGGTGGTGCCGTGCCCGCCGTAAACCGCGAAGGCGCCGGCCCATTTGACCGACGGGTCGTCCTCTGCCCAAACCGGCGAACGTTCGAGCCTGTCGGATGCGACGACTGCGGTCATGGCTTCGTTCCTCTCTCGGCGATTGCGAACACAAAACCTAGATGATTTTTCTGGTCTGCGTCAGCAAAACTGGCTGCCAACCATTCCCCTCGCCCATTGCACGTAACGATTCCCGGGCTGCGATCCGGCACGCTCTATTCCCGGCTCGGATCGCCGGGCCGATTTCACAACGCAACCAAGCCTTTACCTTTTAGCCAGTTTGGAGTTGCCCCTGCGTTGCGTTCGTGGTCCGGTACAACCAGGGCGCTCAATGCGGCATTCGGGACGGTCGCCTCACCGACCGTCAAGGCAACACAGGAGATAGCAATGGGCATTTTCGACAGTATCAAAGGTGCGATTTTCGGAAGCGCGGTTGCGGCCGAAGCACCGCCGGCGCAACCCTCCGCCGCGCCTGCTTCGAGCACGGCCCCCCAGCCGACGGTGGCTACACGATCCGGCCCGGCTGCAACTCCGGCTCCGGCCACGCAGTCCGCGCCGTCCTCTGCCCCGGACATCGCCTCCATTCTCGACCGTAACAATGAATCTATGGCTGCATGACGCACTGATAAAAAAACTGGCCGAGAATGGCGGCAAGCTTCCGAGCGACCTGGCCGCCTAGTCCTGCCCGCAGCCGTGATCGCGCTCTTGCCGTGCTGACTTCGGCGGCAACCGAGCAGATCAAGCTGCCAAGTAAAATTGAGACCCATCCCGGCCGTCGGGATGGGTCTTTGGCGACGTGGCATGGCACAAAAGCGCTGCCGCCTCGCGCCCGGATTGCCTCACGCAAAACCGACGATTTTCGGTCGCCGTCCGCGCGCTGGTAGGACCACCATTTTGCTGGCGAAACGCGACGTTCGGCGTATCATTCTCCCGGGAGAGGGTTCATGGCGGGAGGAAGCCAATGAACGTGGTGCAGAGGGTGACTGTCGCCGACTTGACGGCCCAAGAGCTTGTTTCATCTGCGCTTTCAAGATTCGGCGCCGGCGACACCATATCGACGAGGGCGATGCTGGACGTCGTTCGCCGGACGGCCCCGGCGTGCTGCGACAGCGATGACGATCTGGTCGAGCTTATCGTCATGACGGCCGTTGGTAGGACCATGGGGGTCGTGTTCGACCATCGGTCCCGTTAGATATCAGGAACGAATACCAGGCTGCACCGTTCAGTCTGCAAAACTTATCTCGCTTGAGTTGTGGAATGGTGCCATGCGTGATGAACAATTCGACGTTCCCGTGACAATAGAGACTGGGCGGAACGGACGCATCCTGACGGTGACGCGGGCGGTCGAGGCCGCATCGCTATTGGTCGAAAAGTGGCCGGACGAAAAGCGCGGGCCGAAATATCGCTCGGCCTTGCAAGCGGTGATGGACGCCATGGAGCAGCGGCGGGCGGTTGGCAGCGCCCGACGGGCATTCACTGCTGCCGCCAAGGAAGCCAGCCTGTTTGTGCGCGAAGTCCGGCCTGGCGCCAAGCCCTCGTCTTGAACGTGTCGTCTCTTGAGCATGTCGTCGTCCCGAAACCGCCGCGCATGCCGGGTCATGCCGAAGGGCAGGCTATTGGGCGACACGAAGGAACTCCCGGAAATCTTGCCCGTTATGCTCTCGTGGAGATGAGGAGAGAGCTGCCATGGCCGATGACAAAACCAGGACCGACAGCCGCGACCGCTCGGCTCGCGGCGAAGACTATGAGGTACGTCATTTCGCCGAGGAAGCGGGCATTACCCCGGATCAGGCACGCACGCTGATCAAGCGCCACGGCACCGACCGCAAGGTGCTGAACGAAATCGCCGAGAGCATAAGAGCGTTGTAATGGCTGACAAGAAAGCCGCAATGGCCGACAAGAAGAAGCGCGATCCGGACGACAAGGAAGCCCTGCACCTGGCCGAGACCACCGACGTTTCGCCGAAGCAGGCGAAGGATCTGATACGCAAGCACGGCAAGGACAGCCCGAAGGTCGAGAAGGAAGCCAAGAACTTCAAGGCCGAGGGCTGAGCCGCCGAAGGTCTTCGCCCGTCGCCCGCAACTTGATGCTCGAACGCGCCAGCCGGTTAGATGCGCGGCACAAGGGTTGTGGCCGTAATCCTGCAGCTTATCGGTTTTCTAACAAATTTGGCCTATTCCCCGTTTGATGACGGGAGCTGGGTTATTGGCACAAACAGGGAAAAGCGCGGCGCGGCGCGTGGTTGCGCTGTCCGTCGTCGTGCCTTGCTACAACGAGATCGGCGGTATCGCCGAGTTGCACCGGCGCGTCACCGCCGCTTGCCGCGAGCAGGTTGGCGCTTCCTACGAGATCGTCCTGGTCATCGACGGGGCGACCGACGGCACCCGAGAGGCCATTTTCGAGCTAGCCAACCAGGATAGCCACATTGTCGGCCTCGACCTTGCCCGCAATTATGGCCACCAGATCGCGCTCAGCGCCGGGCTGGAATTCTGCCGCGGCCAGCGAATCCTCATCCTCGATGCCGACCTCCAGGATCCGCCGGAATTGCTCGAAGCGATGATGGCAAGGATGGATGAGGGTTTCGATGTCGTCTACGGCCAGCGGCTGAAGCGCCAGGGAGAAGGCTGGTTCAAGCTGGCCACGGCCGCCTTGTTCTATCGTCTGCTGCGCAAGATGGTCGACGTCGACATGGCCCTTGATTCCGGCGATTTCCGCCTGATGAGCCGCCGCGCGCTCGATCACCTCAACGCCATGCCCGAACGCTACCGCTTCATTCGCGGCATGGTGAGTTGGATCGGATTGAAGCAGGTGGCCTTTCCCTATGAAAGGCATCAGCGCTTCGCCGGCGCCACGCACTATTCGCTGAGAAAAATGGTGCTTCTGGCCATGGATGCGATGACCAGCTTCTCTATCGTGCCGCTGCGATTTGCCTCGCATCTCGGTATGATCTTCGGCATTCTCGGTCTCGTCGCGCTCGGCTACACGCTGTTCTCATGGTTCATCGGCAGCGTCCTGCCGGGGTGGACGAGCCTGGCAGCAATCGTCCTGATCCTCGGCAGCGTCCAGCTTCTGGTTCTCGGTATCTTCGGCGAATATCTCGGGCGCATGTATATGGAGACCAAGCGGCGCCCTCTCTATCTGATAAACGAGATTGCTGCCCACGATCCCGCCGCCGAGAAGTTGCCCGTCCATCGTCTGCAGGAGTTGGCCCAGGGACTGACCCGGGAGCCAACGAAGGGGGCCACGCGTGCTTCAGGCCGAGTTTGACCAGTTCGCGCGCGAATATCACGAGCAGCATGCGGCAAGCATCCGACTGAGCGGCGAAACGCCGGATTTCTTTGCGCGGTACAAGATCGACGATGTGGCCACAGTGCTCTCTCGATCCGGTGCCAAGCCGCGACGGATACTTGACTTTGGCGCCGGCGTCGGAAATTCGCTGGGGCCGATGCGCGCGGCATTTCCCGATAGCGAAATTGTCCTGCTCGATCCCTCGCAGGGTTCGCTCGACATCGCCGCCAGGCGTTTTCCCGACCAGGCCGAGTTCCGGCATTTCGACGGCGAGACGATCCCTTACGAGAACGGCAGTTTCGATGTCGCCTTTGCCGCCTGCGTCTTTCATCACATCCCCGAGAACCTCCATGTCTCCTTGCTCAAGGAGATCGAGAGAGTGCTGGCCAATGGCGGCAGGTTTTTTCTGTTCGAACACAATCCATGGAACCCGCTGACAAGGCACGCGGTGCGAAACTGTGCTTTCGACGAGAACGCCGTGCTGATCGACGCAACGCAAATGCGCAAACGAATAGCGGCTGCGGGCTTCTCCGGGCTCGATATCGTCTACCGCATCTTCTTCCCGCGCCTGCTTGCAAGATTGCGGCCGCTCGAGCGCTTCCTCACCAGTCTTCCCCTTGGCGCCCAGTATTTCGTGCATGCGGTCAAGCCCGTACGTTGAGCGTCCACGGACGGGCTCGGCGGAATGATGCCTTGATTGGAACCTTTTCACGCTACAGCACCTCAGGAACAGCAATGCGCGAAACACTGGCATTCCCTGAGGCAAGGCTGGCGACAGAAGACACTCAACGCGCAAGCCTGGTGTTTTGCCTGTTGGCGGCGGTCGTGATAGCGGCCGCGCTCCTTGGCTTCGCCACCTCGCTGCTGCAGGACCCAGACAGCTGGTGGCACATCAAGGTCGGCACGGATCTGCTGGCAAGCCGCACATTCCCGACCGTCGATGCCTACTCCTACACCTTTGCCGGCCACCCATGGATCGCCAAAGAATGGCTTGGTCAGGTCCTGCTGGCGCTGGCCTACAAGGCGGGTGGCTGGAACGGCGTGGTGCTGCTGGCGGTCGCAGCGATCGCGCTGACGGTCTTCTTGATGTCGTGGTATCTCAGCGCGTGGTTGAAGCCGACGCTGGCGATAGGACTGACGCTGGTTCTCGCGCTTTTGATCGGACCAATCTATGTCGCCCGACCCCACATCTTTACCTTACCCATCATCGTCGTCTGGACCGCCGGTCTTTTCGAAGCCGCGCGCAACGAGAAAGCGCCGCCTCTATGGCTGCTGGCGTTGCTTTGCCTGTGGGCCAATCTCCATGCCACCTTCACCTTCGGTTTCGTCATCGCCGCCTTCGCCGGCCTCGATCTCCTCATGCGCACGCGCTTCTCGAACCCCCGGCTGCTGGCCAAGTGGATCGCTTTCGGGCTGCTTTGCCCGCTGGTCAGCCTGCTCAATCCCTATGGCATCAAGGCCATACTCGCCACATTTACGGTGGCCTATGGCAATGAGGCGGTGCCTTACATTACGGAGTGGCAGCCATTCGACGCCTCGCGGCATACCCTCCAAGAGGTGGCTCTGCTGATGGCGTTTTTCGGGCTGCTCGTGTCGAGATTGCGCATTGGCTGGGCCAAGGCGCTGTTCCTTGTCTTCGCGTTGCACGTCTATCTCACCCACATACGGTTCATGTACCTGTTCTTTCTTCTTGTCCCGGTCGTCCTTGCGGTCGAGGTCGCGCAACAATATCCAGCATTTTCAGCCGCGAGATGGGCGGCGGAAAAGCGCGACGGGCTCGAACAATTTTTCGCGCGGCATTTTTCCAAAGTTTGCGCTGGAATTGCCGTTTTGCCGGTTTTGGCGGCTGCGGCCTTCATGGCCTATCCGGTCGTGCCGAGCCAGAAGACCTCGGCGAGGGACGCGCTGGCATTCGCCGAAAGCCACAATTTGTCGGGCAATCTGCTGAACTCCTATGATTTCGGCGGCACGCTGATTTTCCATGGCATCAAGACATATATCGACGGCCGGGCGGATCAGCTTTTCCTGAATGGCTTTACGGAAACGGATGAGCAGACGGGGCACAGCCGGGGCAAGCCGATCCTGAAAGCCCAACTCGAGAAATATGCGATAGGCTGGGCATTGTTGACCGCCGACGACAGCCGCATTCCGTTCTTCGACGAACTGGGCTGGAAGCGGGCCTATGCGGACCATTACGCGGTGATCTATACCCGCGCAGACTGAATCCCGGCAACTTCGCGCGCCGGTGCGCACCTCCCTCCTGAAGCTGCGGCCAGCGCCGAGGCGGCGCCAGTAAAATCCTTATGGGATTTTAATTTCTTTGCTCCGCGTCCCGTCTCGAACCTTTATGGCACTTTGATCCATATTCGCCAGAGCGATGTATCCGGCCGCCGATATGATCAGGCGAACGGGCTCGGACAGTATTGTCCAAGTTGACAAGAACAAACTAAATATAAGGAAAATGCACGATGGACATCGTTGTTGTCGGTATTGGAATCTCGTTCTTTGCTCTATGCTTCGGCTACATCAAAGCCTGCGACAAGTTGTAAGTTAGGGATCGCAACATGCTCTTCGACTATATCCTCGGCGGCACCGTGACCCTGTTCCTTCTCGCTTACCTGACATACGCCCTCGTTTGCCCGGAACGCTTCTGATCTCCGCTGGCAAGGAGCCAACCCCCATGACAATCACCGGATGGCTGCAGATCCTCGTCTATTGCGGGATCGTCGTTTTGCTTGTGAAGCCGCTCGGCGGCTACATGCATCGCGTTTTCAGCGGCGAGCGCACATTCCTGTCGCCAATTCTGGCCCCGCTCGAGCGCGGGCTCTACCGCATATCCGGGACCAGCGAGCGCGAGGAGCAGCACTGGACCTCCTATGCGGCGGCCCTGCTGTTCTTTAACCTGGCCGGCTTCCTGGTGCTCTATTTCCTGCAACGGCTGCAAGGCGGCCTGCCCTATAATCCGGCCGGCATGACCGCCGTCGAACCTGGGCTGGCCTTCAACACCGCCGCCAGTTTCATGACCAACACCAACTGGCAGAACTACGGCGGCGAAAGCACGATGTCCTATCTCGTGCAGATGGCCGGCTTGACCGTGCAGAACTTCCTGTCGGCGGCGACCGGCGTCGCCATTGCGGTCGCACTGATCCGCGGCTTTGCCAGGGCCTCAGGCAAATCGATCGGCAATTTTTGGGTCGATATGACCCGCTGCAC
>NZ_JAMYSE010000028.1:0-67112 GCF_040321795.1 Mesorhizobium sp. M0244
CCCTAACTGTTTGCGCCGACCAGCGCGGGGCGCATGGGGCGGCCCCGACATTTTTTTTATCATGTGTTTTGGTTTTATCAACAGGCCCCCCCCCCCCCGCCGCGCTGCCCGCGACACCTCTCCCCCGATCGACGGGGTCGTCTGTGAAACCATCCTTGCTGCGCTTGATGGCAGGCTGGCCGAAACCATTGCTGTATCCGATCTCCGCTTTGTTTTCGCGCCCCGCTCACTCGATTCAACCTCTTCAAAAACGGACCTATCCTTATGAAATCTCACGCAAAAGCGGTTGTTATCGGCGGCGGCGTCGTCGGCTGCTCGGTGCTCTATCATCTGGCCAAGGCCGGCTGGACCGACATCATGCTGATCGAGCGTTCGGAGCTCACCTCCGGCTCGTCCTGGCATGCGGCAGGGGGCTTCCATACGCTGAACGGCGATCCCAACGTCGCCAAGCTGCAGGCCTATACGGTGCAGCTCTACAAGGAGATCGAGGAGATTTCCGGCCAGTCCTGCTCGCTGCACCTGACCGGCGGCGTCATGATGGCCGACACGCGCGAGCGCATGGACTTCTTGCGGCTCGCCCACGCCAAGGGCCGCTATCTCGGCATGGACACCGAACTGATCACGCCGTCCGAGGCCAAGGCGATGTTCCCGCTGATGGACGAGACGAATTTCGTCGGCGCGATGTGGGATCCAGTCGAGGGCCATCTCGACCCCTCCGGCACCACCCACGCCTATGCCAAGGCCGCCAGGAAACTCGGCGCCGAGATCGTGCTGCGCAACCGCGTCGTCGAACTGACGCAGGAGGTCGACGGCACTTGGAACGTCGTCACCGAGCAAGGCACGGTCAAAGCCGAGCATGTGGTCAACTGCGGCGGCCTGTGGGCGCGCGAGATCGGCCGCATGGTCGGTGTCGAACTGCCGGTGCTGGCGATGGAGCACATGTATCTTCTGACCGAGCCGATGCCGGAGGTCGAGGAATTCAACAAGTCGACTGGCCGCGAGATGATCGGCGTGATGGATTTCAAGGGCGAGATCTACACCCGCCAAGAGCGCAACGGCATCCTGCTCGGCACCTATGAAAAGGCCTGCAAGCCGTGGTCGCCGGTCAACACGCCGTGGGATTTCGGCCACGAGCTGCTGCAGCCCGACATCGACCGCATCGCGCCGTCGCTCGAGATCGGCTTCAAGCATTTTCCCGGCATCGAAAAGGCCGGCATCAAGCAGATCATCAACGGCCCCTTCACCTTCGCGCTGGACGGCAATCCGCTGGTCGGCCCGGTGCAGGGCCTGACCAATTTCTGGTGCGCCTGTGCCGTCATGGCCGGCTTCAGCCAGGGCGGCGGCGTCGGCCTGGCGCTGTCGAACTGGATGGTCCATGGCGACCCCGGCTTCGACGTCTGGGGCATGGACGTTGCGCGCTTCGGCGAATGGGCAACGCTGCGCTATACCAACGCCAAGGTGCGCGAAAACTATTCGCGCCGCTTTTCCATCCGCTTTCCCAATGAGGAATTGCCGGCAGCCAGACCGGCGCAGACGACCCCGGTTTACGACACAATGCTCGCCAACAATGCGGTCATGGGCGATAGCTGGGGCCTCGAAACTCCGCTCTGGTTCGCGCCGAAAGGCTCCGAGCCGAAGGACATCGTGTCCTTCCACCGCTCCAATGATTTCGGCCCGATCGGCGAGGAGGTACGCGCTACCCGCGAGAAGGTCGGCGTCACCGAGATCGCCAACTTCGCCAAATATGAAGTCTCCGGACCAGGGGCCGAAGACTTTCTCAATCGGCTGATGACCAACCGCATGCCGAAGACCGGCCGCATCGTGCTGACTCCGATGCTGAACGAGTTCGGCAGGCTGATCGGCGACTTCACCATCGCTAAGGCCGGAGACGACCGCTTCATGATCTGGGGCTCGTCAGCTGCGCAGAAATACCATATGCGCTGGTTCGAAAAGCACCTGCCGAAGGACGGCCCAAGGGGGTCGCAGGTCCGCATCCACCGCTTCGACCAGACGCTGGTCGGCCTCTCCATCGCCGGGCCGAAATCCCGCGACCTGCTGCAGAAACTGGTCGATGTCGATATCTCGACCAAGGCCTTCCGCTTCATGGATTTCCGCGAAATGGCGGTCGGCGGCGCGCCCTGCATGGTCAACCGCATCACCTACACCGGCGACCTCGGCTATGAGATCTGGATGGCGCCGGCCTACCAGCGCCTTGTCTACAAGGCGATCAAGGAGGCCGGCGAAGAATTCGGCCTTGTCGATTTCGGCATGCGCGCTCTGCTGTCGATGCGGCTTGAAAAGAACTTTCCGACCTGGTTCCGCGAGCTTCGTCCGATCTACGGACCGTTCGAGGGCTCGATGGACCGCTTCATCAAGCTCGAGAAGAACGACTTCATCGGCCGGGAGGCAGCGGCCAAGGAACAGGCGGCAGGGCCGAAGCTGCGCCGCGTCTCTTTCATCGTCGATGCAGCGGACGCCGACGTGATGGGCGACGAGCCGATCTGGGCCAAGGTCGGCGGCAAGGATTACGGCACGGTGGAAAGGCCGCATGGCTACGGCGCGCCGCGCTTCGACGCTGGCGGCAAGGAAGTGCGCGGCTCGAAGGCCGCGGAAGGCGCGTCCGCCGTGCGCGGCATCGTCGATGGCGACTGGCGCGTGGTCGGCTGGGTCACCTCCGGCGGCTATGCGCATTACGTCGAGAAGTCGATGGCGCAAGGCTATGTGCCGGCGGCCCTTGCCGAAAACGAGAGCGCCGGACTGTTCGAGATCGAAATCCTTGGCCACCGGCGGCCGGCGCGCATCAATGTTGAGCCGCCTTTCGACCCAAGTGGCGAGAAGATGCGGACGTAAGCCCACACAACGCGGTCGCATTGTGCGGAGCATACTCTTCATGCTAGCGCAGCCGGCAACACTATGCCGGCAAGGGCGATGAGATTTTCATTGAAGTACAATCTGAAATGGGCCAAGTGGCTTGCCGAGGGGCGGATCGGCCCCTTCCCGGCGGCGATCGTCATGGTCGCGGCTTACTTCGCCTTGCAGACCATCATACTGTCCCTGTTGAGCTCTTGGGCGGGAACCGGTGTCGGCATCGATGATGCGGAGCAGCTGATCTATGTTCCGTATCTCTGGGCCGGATATGGCGGCTCGCAACCACCCCTCTATACCTGGATCAATTGGCTGGCCGCGCATGTTTTCGGCACCAGTATCTTCACGCTGAAGCTCGTCAAATACTCCGTGCTGTTCCTCGCCGCCTGCAGCGTGTTCGCCGCCATGCGGCGGTTCGGCTACACCAAGGCGACAGCCGCGGCGGCCATGTTCGGCCTGTTTACGATCCCGCAGGTCGTCTGGGAATCGCAGCGCGCTTTGTCGCATTCCGTCGCCGTCGTCGGCTTCTGCTCGCTGCTCCTGCTCGCCATGGCCTATCTTCTCGAGCGGCGAAGCATGATCGCCTATGCGGCGTTTGGCCTGGCCACGGCGGCGGCAATTCTTGCCAAATACAACGATGTCTTCCTTGTGGTGGCCCTTGTTGCGGCAATGCTGTCGCTGCGCGAATTGCGCAGCGCGATCCTTGATCCGAAGTTCGCAATCAGCATAGCGGTCGCGATATTGGTGCTGGCGCCAACCACCTATTGGAGCCTCATGCATCCCGCCGATTTATTGTCGAGAGGCGAGAAGTTCGGAATAGACTCGCAACAAGGGCGCATGGCGGCGGCCTTTGTCGGCGCCGGCAAGTTTATCATGGGGACCTTCAATTTCGCGGTCTTGCCGGTGTTCGTTTCCGCGCTGGCTTTCGGGCTGGCCGGGTTCCGTTTCTCCGAGCGGCACCCGAAAGGTCCGGCTAGGGAAATTCTGTTGTGGCGTACCTTGGCGCTCGGTTTGGCCATGCTGGCAATACTTGTACTGGCCACCGGCGTGACGGTGGTCAAGGACCGCTGGCTGCTGCCGGTCCTGTTCATGTTGCCGCTGGCCATCGTCGCCACTATGGAACGGCTGGCGCCGCGCGGCAGGAATGCGCAGCTCCTGGTGATCGCTGCTGGAGCGATCATCGCCGTGCTGCTCGCGCCCGCTACCTGGTACGTCCAGATAAACGGGACCAGTGGCCTCTCGCGCATGATCCGCGTGGATTACCCGGCTCTCTATCGCCAACTGACTGCGGACGGACCGGTGAAAACCGCAATATCCGACGGTGCATGGGTCGGAAACCTGCGGCTGGTCGACGAAAAGCTGGTCGCGCTTGACCAGGAAGTGCCTAATTTCGAAACGCTGATGCAGGAGCCGGCCGTACTCGTCTGGCTTGACCGTGACGATCCGAGGCCGGTCATTTTGGACCAGCTCAAAGCGGCCGGCTATGAGCCGGACGGCCAACCGCGGCAAATCATGGTTCCGCTGTTGCGTGGCACCGGCAAATCTGCCCGGCCCGGCGCGTATGTAAGATTGAAGAGAATGGTGGTGGGAGGAGCCACGGCGCCCAAGGCTAGCGGAGGAGCCGAGGGTGGACAAGAACCCGACTGATCGGCCCCGTCATCGCAAGATCATGCCGTTCGAGCCGGACAGCTCGATCGATGCGCTGCGCAAAAAATCGCGCCTGAAGGCCGCCAAACTCAACCAGCATGTGCTGGGCTATGGAGCGCTGGCGGAAGCCGAGTGGCAAGCGGCGGGTATTGCCGCGCCCGACCTGCCCGCCATGCGCCGATACCGGCTAGACCGCATCCGCGCCGAGTTGAAGCGCCGCGACTATGCTGGAGCCCTACTCTACGATCCGGTCAACATCCGCTACGCTACCGATGCCACCAACATGCAGCTCTGGGTCGCGCACAATCCGACCAGGCATTGTTTCGTCGCCACCGATGGCCCGGTGGTGCTGTTCGACTATTTCTCATGCGAGCACCTTTCCGACCATTCCGGCGTCGTCGACGAGGTGCGGCCGGCTGTATCGTGGGCATATCTCTATAGCGGCGAGCTGACCGGTCAAAAAGTGCGCCGCTGGGCATCCGGCATTGCCGAGCTCGTATCGGAACATGGCGGCGGCAATCGCCGTATCGCCGTCGATCACATCAATCCCGAGGGCATCGAAGAGCTCGCCCGTCTCGGCATTTCGACCGGCAATGGCGAGGCGGTGATGGAAAATGCGCGGCTGATCAAATCGCCCGACGAGATCCTTGCCATGCGCCGGGCGATCGTCGCTTGCGAGGCGGCGATGGACGAGATGGAGCAGGCGCTGAGGCCCGGCATCGCTGAGAACGAATTGTGGGCCGAACTCCATCGCGGCAACATCGCGCGCGGCGGCGAATGGATCGAAACCCGGCTCCTGTCGTCGGGCCCACGCACCAATCCATGGTTCCAGGAATGTTCTTCGCGGACGATCGAGGCTGGCGATCTCGTCGCTTTCGACACCGACCTGATCGGTCCTTACGGCTTCTGCGCCGACCTTTCGCGCACCTGGCTTTGCGGTGACGCGCCGCCGTCGCAGGAGCAGCGCGGCCTGTTCCGCATCGCCGCCGACCAGATCGCCCATAACACAGAGCTGATGCGGCCGGGCGTATCGTTCCGCGACCTCGTCGAGCGCTCGTCAGTGCCGCCGGGAGACTGCTTCCCAGCCCGTTACGGGGTGCTCTATCACGGCGTCGGCCTTGCCGACGAATACCCGACATTGCCGCATGCCAGCGACTGGACCGACGACACACCCGACGGCGTGCTCGTGTCAGGCATGGTGCTGTGCGTCGAGAGCTATATCGGCCGGCTTGGCGGCTACGAAGGCGTCAAGATCGAGGAACAGATTCTGATCACCGAGACCGGCAACGAGAAGCTTTCGACCTACCCGCTCGATAATCGGCTGCTTGGCGGCTGAGCGAATCTACGTCAGCGCCGCGATCGCCTCGCGCATCGTGGCGACGATCGCTTCTGGCGTCGTCCTGGCGGTGATGAACGGCAAGCCTTTGCGCCGCCTTGTCCAGCCGACGACCGTCACCTTCTGCGCCGCAGGCTCGAAACGCTGCGCCAGCGCCCAGCTCTTGCAGTCGATCGCCGCGACGTCGGCCCTGCCCTCGGCAACAGCAACGATCGAAGCGCGGTGCCCACAGCTTTCGCTCAGCGCGGAAAAGATATCCAAACTCTCGCCGAATGCTTGCAGGTCGCGTGTTGGCGCGATGATGCCCGACATGGAATCGAGGCTGTTGAAGGTGAAATGCTTGCTGCGCAGCAGATCGAGCGGAATGACGGCGCCGCCGTCGTCCGGCGACCTTGCCGGCGGTGCCTCACCCGCCCTCATGACGATGGCGCTCGAATAGAGTTCGCCCTGTCCGCCCTCGAATGCGTCGTAGCGCGGCTGGCCGACGAGGTGGACACGCTGCGACAGGCCGAGTTCCATCGGTCCCCAGCAGGTTTGCGCAAAGAGCAGCGCCGGATGCAGCCAGAGCCGGTGAAAATCCAGCACGTCCGGCGGCAATGTCGCCGGATCGGGCGCGATGAGTTTTCCCTGATCATCGCGGATACCGCCAGGCACCGGCGGCAAATCGCCGTTGCGGCGGATGATCGTCTCCGGCGCATCGATGCCTTTTTGTCTGAAAACATCGCGCAGCCGCGCCCATTCTGCGTCGACCTCGTCCCGCGCTTCCGGCCAGTCATACATCGGCAAAGCCGCAATGAATTCGCTCATGCCGAGATTTGACCGTTATGCGGGGAAATTGACAAGTTCAGGAAAGCGTCGCTCCGCGGCGCCGCTTGCAATGCCGCAAAAATCATTCCTTCGGCGGCTCGGCAGGTACCGGTGCGCTGCCAAGCCCATTGAGGCTGCGCGCCCTGACGCGCGGCTTGAACGCGCGTCCCAGATCCGGCGTACGCCGCAGCACGGGATGGACGATCGGCTCCTTCGCCTTGAAGGCATAGGCCTTGAGCAGCGCGAAATAGTTCGGATAGGCGTAGCCATTGTTCATCCGCAGCCACTCGTCGCGGCGGTCGGCAAACAGCTTCGGCAGCCTGTACCAGGCCACCGTCGGGCTCTTGTGATGGACGAAATGCAAATTGTTGTTGAGGAACAGCAAGGATAGCGGCGAGCGCTCGACGATGATCGTGCGGCCTTCCGGATGTTCCGACCATTGGTGCTCGGCGTAGGTGCGGATCGAAATCAGCGACTGCCCAAGCCATACCGGCACCAGTATGTAGAGCCATAACGGCATGCCGAAGCCGAACTGCACGACAGGCAACACCACGGCGAGGCCGATCGCGTGCAGCAGCCACGCCTTGCGGATGGTCTTGTCGCCCGCGGCAACCTGCTTGGCATCGTCGATGAAGAAGCCGATGCAGGAAAGCCACGGGCCGAGCACCAAGCGCCCGAGCATCGTGTTGTTGATCTTCAGCAGGAACTTCATCGCCGACGGCAGCTCCTCGTGCTGCCAGAGCGCCTTGTAATAGCTTTCGGGATCGTCGAGCGGATCGGTCAGCCGTTCGTCTGCATGGTGGCGCAAATGAATGGTCTTGAACCGGCGAAACGGCCAGACAAGACCGATCGGCAAGAACGCGAAGGCTTCGTTGAGCCGCGCATTCCGGGTTGGGTGGCCGTGCAGCACTTCGTGCATCAGCGAGGATTGCAGCGCCGCAATCAGGGTCAGAAGGGCGAGCGCCAGCAGCGGGTAGGATGGCCAGAGCAGGAAACCGGTGGCGAGCCAGCCGCCGTAGCAGAAAAATGCAAGAAGCACGGTCGGCCATTCGATGGCCGCTGCACCGCGTCGCCTATTGCCCGTACTCGTCATGCTATCGACCACTGCCTTCCAGTCGCCGGAACCCGTTTGATTCCTGACAGCATTGTGTCAGGAGCGTTGCCTTACTGCAACGCGATAAAGCGCACAAACTGTTGCGATTGCGCATTTTCAGCCGCAGATGTTATCTATTGTGAACAAGCTTCCGGATTCATTTGCGCCCACAAGGCACTATTGACGGCTTCGGCGCAAATTTTTCCTCCTATCGAGTGGAGTGGCAATTTGGACAAGCGCGACCTGTCGACGATCTTTCGCGAACGCCTGAAAATGCTCTTGACAAGGTCCGATTTGAACCAGTCGGCCTTCGCCGCAGCGGTTGGCATCGACCGTTCGGCGCTGTCGCAGTTGCTCTCCGGCGCCTCGACCCGCCTTCCCCGAGCCGAAACGCTGCTCAACATCGCCGCCGAATTCAAAGTCTCGCTCGACTGGCTGCTCGGTCTCAGCCAGGACGAAGGCGTCACCGGCGAAATCCGCGAGAGCCTCGAGATCGAGGAGGCGCCGGACGGCTTCGACCGCACGCTGCTGGCTCGCTGGCATGCCGAGGCGGCCGGAACGAAAATCCGCTACGTGCCGGCCGGCATTCCCGATCTTCTGCGCACCGAGGCGCTTGTCGACTACGAAGCCGTCATCGCCAACAAGAGCCGCGAGGCACAGGCCGGCGAAACGCAGTACCGCATCGACTACAACCGACGGCCCGAAACCGACATGGAAGTCTGTATGCCGCGCCATACGCTGGAGATCTTCGCGCGCGGGCTGGGCGTGTGGGACCGTTTCCCGGAGGCCGACCGTCACCAGCAGCTCCTCCACATGGCGACGCTGCTCGACGACCTTTATCCCACCTTCCGCCTGTTTCTCTATGACGGGCGGATGCGCTATTCGATCCCCTACACCATCTTCGGACCCTATCGCGCCGCCATTTATGTCGGCGACATGTATCTGGTGCTGAACGCCACCCAGCCAATCCGCACCCTGACCAGCCATTTCGACAATCTGATCCGCGCCGCAGACGTCAACGCTCATGAGGCGGCCAGCTTCACACGAAAGCTCGCGGAGATGCGATTTTGACCGGTTGTTTCTCGCGCCGACATTGACGCCACATAAAGAATTCTTTATATCTTTATCTCAGTTATTCTCCGGGAAGGCGTATTTCATCATGACCAATCCGATCGACGCGCTGCTTGCCAAAAAGGGCGTCCTGCTCGCCGATGGCGCCACCGGCACCAATCTGTTCGCCATGGGACTTGAAGCCGGCGAGGCCCCCGAGCTCTTGAACGAGACCGCGCCCGACACCATCACCAGCCTGCATCAGAACTTTGTCGATGCCGGCGCCGACATCATCCTGACCAACTCTTTTGGCGGCACCCGCCATCGGCTCAAGCTGCACCATGCACAGGACCGGGTCTACGCGCTGAACAAGCGCGCCGCCGAGATCGCAAGCGCCGTTGCAAAAAAGGCCGGCCGCAAGGTGATCGTGGCCGGCTCCGTCGGTCCGACCGGCGAGCTGCTGGTGCCGCTCGGCGCCATGACCTACGACGAGGCGGTCGAGGCCTTTGCCGAACAGATCGAGGGCCTGAAGGCTGGCGGCGCCGAAGTCGCCTGGATCGAGACCATGTCGGCGCCGGACGAGATCCGCGCCGCCGCCGAAGCCGCCATCCGCGTCGGCCTGCCCTATACCTATACCGGCTCCTTCGACACCGCCGGCCGCACCATGATGGGGCTGCTGCCGAAGGACATCCACGGTGTCGTCGACGGCCTGTCGCAGACGCCGCTCGGTGTCGGCGCCAATTGCGGTGTCGGCGCCTCCGATATTCTTGCTTCGCTGCTCGACATGACCGAGGCGAAGCCGGAGGCAACGGTGATCGTCAAGGGCAATTGCGGCATTCCCGAATTTCGCGGCGCTGAGATCTACTATTCCGGCACGCCCGAGCTGATGGCCGACTATGTGCGCCTCGCCGTCGATGCCGGCGCCAAGATCGTCGGCGGCTGCTGCGGCACCTCGTTCCAGCACCTCGCCGCCATGCGCAAGGCGCTCGATACACACATGAAGTCGGATCGCCCGACCGTCGAGCAGATCGTCGAACGTATCGGCCCGATGCGCAACAAGCAGGCGACAGCAAACGTCGCCGAGACCAGCGAAGCCCGCCGCGAGCGCCGCCGCGGACGCGCCTGATGCTTTCGGCTGCGCAGCATTCCGCGCGAAGCGGTGCTGCCACAAAAAAAGGCCGGCAAGGTTTCCCTCGCCGGCCTGCCTCACCCGCCCGTAGGCCGGCTCCCCCTATCAGAACGATCCCATCTGAAAGAAACCGGCCGTCATTGCCACTACCGGTTACCGCCGATCGCCGAGGCAAGGCGCACGAGCGAGAGGAACTCGGACCGGTACCCAAACGGGTCGGCTCCTCTGGCGGCGGTGGCAATCTCCGTGATCTTGTCGTAACCGAACTTCGCGGTCGCATCCTCGTCGCGCAGCTTCTGGCCGAAGGCAGCGATGGCAACGGAGAAACGCTGGTCGGTGCTGGCCTGGTCGAACGACGCCACCTCGTTGGCTGACGTCACCGGAGTGGTGATCAGCTTCGAAGTGTCCTCGTTCGGCAGCTTGTAGCGGATCTTGAGGAAGGCATATTCGTCGGCATTGGCGACACCGCCATTGTTCACCGAGGCCTGACCATAGCGCAGCTGATCAATCTGTTCGCCGCCGCTGCCCTTAGGCGTGATCTCGTAGATCGCGGTGATCGAATGGCCTGAGCCGATCTCGCCGGCGTCGACGCGGTCGTTGTTGAAATCCTCGCGGTTCAAGGCACGGGTTTCATAGCCGATCAGCCGGTACTCCGAGACCTTGTTCGGGTTGAACTCGACCTGGATTTTCACGTCCTTGGCGATGGTGAACAGTGTCGAGGAGGCATCCTCCACGAGCACCTTCTCGGCCTCCGCCAAAGTGTCGATATAGGCGGCGGTGCCGTTGCCGTTCTGAGCGATGGTCTGCATCATCTGGTCATTCAGATTGCCGCGGCCGAAGCCGAACACCGACAGGAACACGCCTGTCTTGCGCTCCTTTTCGATCAGCCGCTTCAGATCGTCGTCGTCGGTCTGGCCGACATTGAAGTCGCCGTCCGTGGCGAGCATCACACGGTTGATGCCGTCCTTGACGAAGGATTTCTGCGCCAGCCTGTAGGCTTCCTTGATGCCCGCCTCGCCCGCCGTGGAGCCGCCAGACGTCAGATTATCGATGGCGGCGAGGATCTTGTTCTTCTCCGAAGCCTTGGTGGGCTCCAGCACGGTGCCGGCATCGCCAGCATAAGTGACGATCGAGACGGTATCGTCGGGTCTTAGCTTGTTGACCAGCAGCCGGAAGGCCGACTGCAGGAGCGGCAGCTTGTCCTGCTCGTTCATCGACCCGGACACATCGATCAGGAAGACCAGATTGGCCTTGGGCTGCTCAGCTGGCTTCACGTCGAACCCCTTGATGGCGACATGCATCAATTTAGTGTGCTCGTTCCACGGCGTCGGCATGACGCTGACGATCGAGTTGAATGGCGTCGACGCGGAGTCCGGGCCTTTCCAGTCGTAGGGGAAATAGTTGATCATCTCCTCGACGCGCACCGTATCGGCCTGCGGAATAAAACCTTCTTTCAGCGAGCGCCGCACGAAGGAATAGGAAGCGGTGTCGACATCGATAGAGAAGGTCGAGACCGGGTCTTCCATTGCGGCATGCACCGGATTGGTCTTGAAATTCTCGACGCGATCGCGGTTTTCCTCTTGCGGAAGCATCTGGTCGGCCGGCGCAGCGGCAGGCTGCTGTGCCATCAGCTTGGAATCGGCAACCGTGCCAGGCATGCGTCCGACCCGCGCGCCGCCATCGACGGCCGGAGCCGCGGTGCGGGTGCCGCCATTCAGCACAAACTCGCCACTCTGCGCCGGTTCGGGAGCATTGCGGGTGAGCGCCTCCTGCTGCGTCAGCCCACCGACTGCGGTCGATTCCGCTTTCGGCGGCGATGTCGGCGCCACAAGCGCCTCGCCGACGTCGCGATTTTCACTGTCAGCATCCGCCTTCTTCTGCTTGTCCGCTTCGGCCACGACCGGCGGTTTGACGGTCGCCGGCTTGTCAGCCAGCGTTTCGGTGATCTTATCGTCCCCGCCGAATTCGGGTCCACCGAATTTGGATTCCCCGAGCATATAGATGGTGGCATATCCGGCGATCGGCAGGGCAACGAGCCCGGCAATGGCCGGCGTGGCGAAGAGTTTCTTTTGCATGATTTCGCTCCAGAGCTTTCGTGCTCGCTCTGTGAGACGAAGCCCGCTCACCGATCCTTGGGCGGCAGGTGAAGTTTTTTCGTCCATGTCATAGGCGCGCATGGCGGCATGGAAGGCACGCGCCTTTGCGTCCGCGTCCGGCGCCGGTGCCGCGATATCGCGCAGCCTGTTCAGTTGGTTGTCGTCGACCATGGTCACACTTCCCCGGCTGAACGCATCAGCGTCTTCAACCGTTTCTTCGCCTCATGGATGTGCCAGGAAACCGTCGTCTCCGAGATCGCCATCGCCTCGGCGGCGGCCGCGTGGCTCAGCCCTTCGCCATAGACCAGCAGCACCGCGTCGCGCTGCTTGTCAGGAAGCTTGCGCACCGCTGCCCAGAGCGCCTCGGCCGGATCTTCCGGCTCGACCGAGGTTCCCCCCGAAATCAGCGCATAGGCGCCATACGCCTCGGTCTTGGCAGTGTCGCGGGCGGTCTTGCGCATCACGTCACGCGCCGCATTCAGCGTCATGGCGTAGAGCCATGTCGTGAAGGCGCCGCTGCCATGATAGTCGCGGATCGCCCGGCCAAGCCGGACGCAGACTTCCTGGGCGATATCCTCGGCGTCGGCCTTTTTCCCGCACCAGCGATAGGCGGCGCGATAGACGAAACCGTAGTGCCTTTCGAGCAACTTGCCGAAAGCACCCCGATCTCCGCCCTTCGCCCGCCCGATCAGTTCAGCGTCGGAGGCTTCGCTTTCGTCCAGCATCATCGCCATCATTGCCTGTTGGACGAAGGCTAATGGCTGTTCCTTGGGGCGATGGAAAGAATTTTTTGGCGCGCCGTCACGTCGTAACGGTTGGCGTGCCCTGACCGAGCGTCTCCGCGAACAGCGTCGTCAGCCGCTTCCAGTGGCGCTCGGCGCCGGCTGCATCGAAGGCGCTGTGGTCCGGCACGCACCAGCCATGCGCCATGCCGGCATAGTTCTCTATCACATGGTCGACCTCAGCCGCGCGCAGCGCTTCGGCCAGCCGCGCCGCTTGTGCGGGCGGAAAGCTGCGGTCGACACCCGCAGTGCCGATATAGACCTTTGCCTTCACCGAGGCGGCCTTCCGGTGCGGACTGTCGGCAGCGTCACCAGCCAGATTGCCGCCGTGGAAACTGGCCGCCACAACGATGCGGTCGGGATGGCTGGCCGCCGCGTTCAACGCCCGCGCTCCACCCATGCAGTAGCCGACAATGCCGACCGGCCCGGTCAGGCCTTGGGCAGCAAGCGCATCGAGGAAAGCGCCGCTGTCGCGGATTGTCATCTCCTGGGTCGTGCCGCCGACGAGAGCTGTGACCGCCGCCTTGCTCTTCTCTTCGCTGAACGCAGTCTTGGGATCGAAGGGGCCGTAGGGCGCATTGCGGTAAAAAAGATCCGGCACCAGCACCGCGTAGCCCTCGTCCGTGAGCCGCTCTGCCATTTGATCGAGCGCCGGTCGCGGGCCGAAAGCGTCCATGTAGAGGATGATCGCTGCCTTGGCCGGGGCTGCCGAGCGGAACAGCCCGGCTTTGGCCACGCCGTCACTTGTCTTGATCTGCATCGCTTGCTTGGCCATCATCCGCTCCGTTGACGTGTCGTGCGATAGATATCTGCGGTGACCGTCGCGGCAAGCCGTAATGAGGCGATCTCCTTCAAGATTTCGTGCGGCATTCGGCGACGCTAAATACGCGCGAATGCTGCCATGTGAAAGGCCTGAACCTTGGCCGGATAGCGATAATCGGCGCCGTAAGGACAGGCGTTGCGATCAAGGCAGCCGCCGGTCCGGCAAGGCGCGCCATGGTCTCCGCGCACATGCGCCAGACAAGTTTCATGCGCAAAACCATCCGCAGAATAAGCCTCGACCGGACAGGATTTCAGGCAAGGCTTTTCGGCACATGTGTCGCAAAGGTGAATCGCGTCGCGAGGTTCTCGAAGCGCCATCTCGTTTTCGAACAGCAGCGCGCCGCGATAGGCATGCCAGAGCCCGTATAGCGGATGCACGAGGATGCCGAGCGGCGACGGCTTCAGCCCCTCCGCCCGCATCGCCCATTGCTGGAACGGCAGATAAGGCCTATCGGACGGCGACACCGCGCGTGCCCCGAATTTTTCGGCCACCGCGCCGATCGCTTCGCGCGACCATGTGTCGAGCGGATTGGCGAAGGATTGTGATCGTTTCTCCAGCCAGCGCAGGAAGTGCGGCCAAGGTGCGGCACCCGCCTGCCCCACCAGCAGGACGGATCTGGCAGCAGCGCCGGAGAGACCGGAAGGTGTTTCCTCACCGCCCGCAAAATTGAAGCCGCCGCGCAGGATGAGGCCGTGGGCGGAAAGCGCAGCCGCGATGGTTTCGATCATGCTGCCCTCGAGGATCATCCCTTCTTGTCCGGGTCGGAGAAGGCGCTCCGCCAGACTTCTTTGTGGATGATGTCGGCGACTTTAGCCCCGCCTGATTCGGGCTCCTTTCAGGTGAAGGCGTCGGCCATCGACGCCTTCTTCCTGGCGATGAAGTCCTTCAGCCCGTCGTCGATGCCCGGGTCGAGATACGGCGCCTCGTAGCTCTCCAACCAGCGGCGGGCGAGCTCGTTGGCCCGCTGCGGCGCGGTTTTTTCGCCTTCGGCCAGCCACTGCTCGTAGGAATTGTTATCGGCGATGTTGGAACGGTAGAACGCGGTCTGGAAATTGGCCTGGGTGTGATCGCAGCCGAGATAATGGCTGCCCGGGCCGACCTGGCGGATGGCATCCATCGCCTGGCCATTTTCCGACAGGTCGACACCTTCGGAGAACTTCTGCGTCATGCCGAGCTGGTCGATGTCCATCACGAACTTTTCGTAGCAGGAGGCCAGACCGCCCTCGAGCCAGCCGGCCGAATGCAGCACGAAATTGGTGCCGGCGAGGATCGTCGAGTTCAGCGTGTTGGCGCTCTCATAGGCCGCCTGCGCATCGGGGATTTTTGAAGCACAAAGCGAGCCGCCCGTGCGGAACGGCAGGCCGAGCCGGCGGGCAAGCTGGGCGGCGCCATAGGAAACCAGCGACGGCTCCGGCGTGCCGAAGGTCGGCGCGCCAGACTGCATTGAGATCGACGAGGCGAAGGTGCCGAACAGCACCGGCGCGCCCGGCCGGATCAGCTGCGTGAACGACGCGCCGGCCAGCACTTCGGCCAAAACCTGCGTCAGCGTACCGGCGACCGTCACCGGGCTCATCGCACCGGCAAGGATGAACGGCGTGACGATGCAGGCTTGGTTGTGGCGCGAATAGACTTTCAGCGCTCCCAGCATGGTTTCGTCGAACACCATCGGCGAGTTGGCATTGATCAGGCTGGTCAGCACCGTGTTGTTCTCGACGAAATCGTCGCCGAACACGATCTTGGCCATTGCCACCGTATCTTCGGCGCGCTCGGGCGCAGTCACCGAACCCATGAACGGCTTGTCGGAATATTTGATATGGCTGTAGACCATGTCGAGATGGCGCTTATTGACCGGTACGTCGACCGGCTCGCAAACCGTGCCGCCCGAATGGTGGATCGACGGCGCCATATAGGCGAGTTTTACGAAATTCCGGAAATCCTCGATCGTCGCATAGCGCCTGACCCCGTCGAGATCGCGCACGAAGGGCGGTCCATAGACCGGCGCGAACACGGTCGCGTTGCCGCCGATCTGCACCGAGCGCTCGCCGTTGCGGGCGTGCTGGGTATAGACGGACGGAGCGGTCTTCAACAGCGAGCGGCAGAGGCCCTTGGGGAAATGCACGCGCTCGCCCTTGACGTCGGCGCCCGCCTCTTTCCAAAGCTGCAGTGCCTCGGCGTCGTCGCGGAAGATGATGCCAATCTCTTCCAGCACCGTGTCGGTGTTCTTTTCGATCAGCGCCAGCCCTTCCTCGTCCAACACTTCATAGACGTTGATCTTGCGCTTGATATAGGTGAGCTGTGTGCCGGGGCCGCCGCCCGAACGTGCAGCTCGTCGGGCTGCGGCGCCACCGCTGGCAGCGCGCCCGCGCCGTGCGTTTGACGCTTCCTGATCGACCGGCGCGTTCTCACTCATAATCGTTCTTCCCTGGCTTTCGTTCTGGCCTGATTTGCTTTGGCCGGGCTCTTGTTCCGGCCTGAAATCCGTTTGCGGCCGCATATTGCGGTCTCTGGCCGGATCGTAGCCATGCACCCTATTCGAAACGGCCCGCCAGCGCCAACGCCTGTCGCAAAATCGACAAGAATTCTAAGAGATTTACGGTCGCTTTCCTTTTGCGGGAAGTCGCAAATCAGCTATGGACAACCGGCCCGCGCGGGTTAGGTATTGACGCGATATTTTTAAGCTGCCGCGATAGTTGTAGCCGGCAAGGAGCCTGAGAAAAAATGGCCGACGACGAGATCATCCTTTCGGAACTCTCCGACGACGAGTTGGTGCAGCAGATGCACGACGACCTTTACGACGGGTTGAAGGAAGAAATCGAGGAAGGCACCAACATCCTTCTCGAGCGCGGCTGGGCGCCTTACAAGGTTCTGACCGAGGCTCTGGTCGAAGGCATGCGCATCGTCGGCGAGGATTTTCGCGACGGCATCCTGTTCGTTCCGGAAGTGCTGCTATCGGCCAACGCGATGAAGGCCGGCATGTTCATCCTGCGTCCGCTGCTTGTCGCCACCGGCGCGCCGAAGCAGGGCAAGATGGTGATCGGCACCGTCAAGGGCGACATCCACGACATCGGCAAGAACCTCGTCGGCATGATGATGGAAGGCGCCGGCTTCGATGTCATCGACCTCGGCATCAACAATGCGGTCGAAAAATACCTCGACGCCATCGAAAAGCACCAGCCCGACATCATCGGCATGTCGGCCCTGCTGACCACGACCATGCCTTACATGAAGGTCGTCATCGATACGATGAAGGAAAAAGGCATTCGCGACGATTATGTCGTGCTGGTCGGCGGCGCACCGCTTAACGAGGAATTCGGCAAGGCCGTCGGCGCCGACGCCTATTGCCGCGACGCCGCGGTGGCGGTCGAGACCGCCAAGGACTTCATGAAGCGCAAGCACAACGTCCGCGCTTCGGCCTGAGCCAACAAATTCGGCTCCGACGAGAAAAGCCGCGCCTTGCAGTGCGGCTTTTTTATTCCCAAATGTCTGAAACCGTGCAGATCAGGGTTTCTTGACGGTATCGTCAACGGCCTTCGCAGTGGATTTGAGATCCTTGCCGACGCCTCGAACCGTGTTGGCGCAAGCCGAAACAGCCAAGGCGCAGGCGAGAATAGCGATTGGCGCAACGCGGAACAATTTCATGATTGGTGTCTCCCTCAGCACATAAATTTGCTGGACAGCAACGAAGATCGATTAGACTGGTTCCATGAGTACCGCGCGAAAACAACAATCCGATCAAGGCGACAAGCTGCTCGTCATCGCCTGCGGGATGATTGCGCGCGAAGTTCTGGCGGTCAAGGAGCAGCTCGGGCTCGACCATCTCGACCTGACCTGCCTGCCGGCGGAGTTCCATTTCTATCCGGACCGCATCCCGCCGGCCATGGACAAGGCTATCGAGAAGGCCAAGACCGACGGCTACAAACACATCTTCGTCGGCTATGCCGATTGCGGCACTGGTGGCCTGCTTGACCGCATCTGCGAGAAGCACGGCGTCGAGCGCATGGCCGGACCGCATTGCTTTGCCTTCTATCAGGGCATGGATGCCTATGCGAAGGTCGCCGATGACGACATGATGTCGTTCTATATGACCGACTTCCTATGCCGGCAATTCGATGCTTTCTTCATGAAGCCGCTCGGCCTCGACAAGCACCCGGAGCTGATCAAGGACTATTTCGGCAATTACGAGAAGCTGATCTATATCGCCCAGACCGACGATCCGGAGCTCGACAAGGTCGCCGAAAAGGCCGCGAAAATGCTCGGCCTCGCCTATGAGCGCCGCTCGACCGGCTATGGCGACCTGACGAAGGAGTTGGCCAGCGCTGCAGTCCTGGCTTGACGATACTTCTAGGTAACGCCCTCTTCAGCTTCTAGCCCGGCGAGCACATCGGCAAAGCTCGTCTTGCAGACGAAATCCAGCCGGTCCCTCGCACGCGAAGCATCGTAGATCCGGTCGATCGACGAAAACATCGTCCAGCCTTTCTTCGCGTAGAGCGCCGGATAATCCGGGAAATAGCGCGCCACGACCGACGGTGCGTCGGCGATCAATGCCGGGCAATCGTCGGGTTGGAACGGTGTTGGCGCCGAAATGATGAAGATGTCGAAGCCCAATTGCGGTGCTTTCTCCAAGGCGGCGATATGGGCATCGGCAGCATCCTCCACCGTGAGCCGGCGAAACAGCAGTTCATTTGCCTTGGTGTTGACGTCCGACTGTTCGATCACATGCGCCATGTCATCGGTTTCGGGGAAGAAACGGGCGGTGCGCAGCACAATCACCGGAAGGCCGAACTCGAGCTGGTAGAGGCGACAAAGATGTTCCGCCGCGAGCTTGGTGATGCCGTAGATGTTGCGTGGCTCGGGCGACGTGTCTTCCGTCAGCCATGCCGCCTTGCGCGCGCCGCCGGTAAAGCCGGCGCGTATAGCCTGGGAAATCATCAGCGACGTCGTCGACGTAAACACGAAGCGCTGAACGCCGAATGCAGCGGCCGCGTCGAGCAGGTTGAGCGTGCCGCGCACATTCGCCTCGACGAATTCCTCGTTGCGATGGCGTTCGATATCGGGCTTGTGCAGCGCGCCGCTATGGATGATGGCCTCGATGCGATTCTCCTCGACGGCCCGCATGACCAGATCGCGATCGGCGACTGAGCCGACGATTCGCGTTTCCGAGGATGAGACGGGATCGAGGCCGGTGACATCATGGCCGAGGGCCCGCAGGCGCGGCGCCAAGGCGCTGCCCAGCCAACCCGATGATCCCGTCAGCAAGATCCGCATTCATTCCGCCTCGTTTCTGCTGTTGATGCTGTCAAGCATGGATGACAGAGCGCTGCGAGACATTAAGGTATGCGCCAGACAAGAAAACAGGCTGCTCCAGCCATTAAACGGGAAACGCCACCAATGATCGCTCGCCTCATGTTTGCCGCAGCAGCTGTCCTCTGCTTGACCCTGCCCGCGTTCGCCGACGGCGAAGTGCAGAAGCTGATCACGACTGCCGACAAGGCGCGGCTCGACAAATATGGCGAGACGCGCAAGGCAGCGCTTGACGAGGCGAAGGCCGGCGACCCCGCCGAGGTCAAGCAACTCGATGCATTGCTGGCAAAGCCCCTGGTTTCCTTCTCCGACAAGGACCTGACTGGCAATTGGCAATGCCGCACCATCAAGGCCGGCGGGCTCAACCCGCTGGTCATCTATGGCTGGTTCAAATGCAAGGTGAGCGACGACGGTTCCGGCTGGAGATTGGAAAAGATCACCGGTTCGAAGCGCACCAAGGGCCGCTTCTTCGATGATGGCGAGAAACGCGCGATCTATCTTGGTTCCTTCTACGTCAACGACGATCCGGCAAAGCCCTACGGCAGCGGCCCGGAAAGCGATCAGGTCGGCTATGCCTTCCGCAACAGCGCCAGCGAATGGCGCATCGAGTTCCCGGCGCCCCACTACGAATCGAAGCTCGACATCCTCGAATTCAAGCGCTGAGCCCCCGATCACCAAGGATTAACCCGGCCAGCCTAGCATTCGCGCGCAAAGAACAGGTCTTTGCGGGGGGCGCGAAGCATGGCACGGTCGAAAACAAACCAGCGGCCGATCGTCGTCGTCACCGAAGGCGGTCCGCATATCTGGGCGATCGTCAACGCCATCGCCGACCAACTCGGGCCTGTCAGCGTCATCCTCGAAGCCCCTGAATCCAAAAAGCAATTGCTGCTCGGGCGGGCGCGGCGGCAAGGCTGGACCTCGGCCATCGGTCAACTCGGCACGATGATGCCGACCCGGCTCGGCAAGCGCTTCTTCGCCGGCCACGCAGCACGGCTCGCGCCGAGCAGAAGCTGCAAACCGAACCCAAGCCTGGGCAAAAGATCATCCATGTCCCGTCGGCCAACGCGCCGGAGTGCCTGCAGGCGATCGACGAAATCCAGCCGGGTGTCGTACTGCTCGCCGGCTGCCGCTTGCTGTCGCGGCAGACGCTGGCGAAAATCCGTTGCCCGGTCCTCAACTACCATGCCGGCATCGCCCCGAAATATCGTGGCATGAACGGCGGCTACTGGGCGCTGGCTTCAGATGATGCGGAAAACTTCGGCACCACCGTGCATCTGGTTGACGCCGGTGTCGACACCGGCGGCGTGCTACGGCAGGCGCGCGGCAAACCGCAGCCGGGCGATACCATTTCAAGCTACGCGTTGCGGCAGGCGGCGTTCTCGCGCGACATCTGCGTCGAGGTGGTCAGGGATGTGCTGGCCGGCAAGCTCGGTACGGTCGATCCCGGCCTGCCTTCGAAACAATGGTATCATCCAACGATCTGGTTCTATCTCTGGACCGGGATAAGAAACGGCGTCTGGTGACACGCGCGCCGATTTACCGGACACCCACCCGCCGCTAACATTGCATCATGAGCGACATCGACCACCGCACCATCATTGCCGGCCTTTCGGTCGAGGAACGTCGCGACCTCACCGCCAGGCTTGACGGGCCAGGCATTGTCCGGCTGGCCGTCCATGGCGGGCTGGTTATCGTGCTGGGCGCGCTGATCGCCGCCCGCATTCCGTTCTGGCCGCTTCTCGTCTTGCCGCAGGGCATCTTGATCGTCTTCTTCTTCACGCTGCTGCACGAGACCATCCATGAAACGGCGTTCAGGACGGCGTCGCTCAATCGCGCTATCGCCACCGTGACCGGCTTCCTGATCCTGCTGCCGCCGGCATGGTTCCGCTATTTCCATTTCGCCCATCACCGTCACACGCACGACCCGGACAACGATCCCGAACTGATGGCCCCGAAGCCGGAAACCATCGGCCAATATCTGCGCTATCTGTCCGGCGGCCCCTATTGGATAGGCATGGCCCGCGTAGTCGCAACCAATGCGGCGGGCCGCAACCGCGACGGCTTCGTACCGGAAAAGGGCCGCAGTAAGGTGGTTGCGGAAGCACGGCTGTTCCTGATCGGCTATGCGGTGTTGCTGACCGCATCACTCGCCGTACAGTCGGCACTGCTGTTGTGGATCTGGATCGTGCCGGTGCTGGTCGGGCAGCCGTTTTTGCGGGCCTACCTGCTGGCCGAGCACGCGTTGTGCCCGCATGTCGCCAACATGCTCGAGAACACCCGCACCACCTTCACCACAAGGCTGGTGCGCTTCGTGGCTTGGAACATGCCGTACCATTCCGAGCACCATTCCTATCCGGCCGTTCCCTTCCACCGCCTGCCGCGCTTCCACCAGATTGTCGCGGAGCATTTGCGCACGACGGAACGGGGTTACGTGCGCTTTCACCGGAAACTTGTCGGCAGCTTCGATGGTCGCGCCGGCTGACCTGCGCTGAAACAGACATCGCTTTCATCGGCGGTCGTCGATTGCGTCGCTTTTGAAGGCGCCCGCGTCGTCCCATAACAAGCAGCCGAACAGCGCTTTCGGCAATGCTCGAAACCACTGCATCGGCCTAAAGATCGGAATCGATCTTCGGAGGGCACGATACAGCGGAGTTAAGTGGTAGAGCGTCGTTTGTGCGTTCGATTGGACGCGCGGGGCTCTACAGGAGCAGGAATTCATGGCCGATCTGATCGTCGTCTACTGGCGCGACATCCCCGCCCAAGTCATCGTCAAGAAGGGCCGGCAGAACGCCAAGCGCGAACTGCCGCTGCGCTTCACCGAGGCGATCGACATGTGCGCCATGCGCACCGGCGCCGGCGGCACCGACGACTATCTTGCCGAATGGCGCAAGGCAGAGCCCATCCCAGTCAGTGACGATCTTGAAGCCGAGGCCGAGAAGGCTCTTCAGGAGATCGATACCACATACGACCGCGAGCGGCTGGTCGCTCTGGTCAAGGCGGGCGGCAAAGAAAATGTCTGATCTCCAGCCAACGCCGGTGACGACGGCTCAAACCGGCCTGACCCAAGCGACCATCGTCAAGAAGGCGGCGCCGAAATCCGACTACAAGCCGGCCGACGTGTCGCCGCAGCGGCGCGTGCAGCGCTCGTTTGCGGTGCGGCTTTGGTCGGTGCGGCATTCGCGGCTGCTTGAATGGTTCTACGCCAAATTCGCCGACATGTTCCTGGCTCTCCACCCGCTATGGAAGGGCATCGGCTACAGCCGTGTCGAAGGGCCGGTGAAATTCGTCGAAAAGCGCGTCAAGGGTTTCATGTTCGACTGCCGCATGTGCGGCCAGTGCGTCCTTTCCTCGACCGGCATGTCGTGTCCGATGAATTGCCCCAAGCAATTGCGCAACGGCCCTTGCGGCGGTGTCCGCGCCAACGGCAATTGCGAGGTCGAGCCTGATATGCCTTGCGTCTGGGTCAAGGCCTGGGAAGGCTCGCAAAACATGGTGCATGGCGACAAGATTTTTGACGTGCAGAAGCCGGTGGACCAGTCCTTGCGCGAAACCTCCGCCTGGCTGCGGGTCACCGCGCAGGCCGCAGCCGCCCGCAATGCGGCCCAGAATACTACGAACACCGGAGCGTCGGCATGATCGGCCGCCAGCCAGACGAGAATCCGGCCGGCATCCATCTGCCGCTCGATCCCCTGCCCGGCCACACCTCGCGCGGCCGGCTGGAGCGGGTCCTGCGGCGCGGCGAGTTCGCCGTGACGACCGAGCTCAACCCGCCCGATAGCGCCGATCCCGAGGACGTCTACAACCGCGCCAGGATCTTCAACGGCTGGGTCGACGCCATCAATGCCGTCGATGCTTCCGGCGCCAACTGCCACATGTCGTCGGTCGGCATCTGCGCGCTGCTGACCCGCATGGGCTATGCCCCGATCATGCAGATCGCCTGCCGCGACCGGAACCGCATCGCTATCCAGGGCGATGTGCTGGGCGGCGCGGCGATGGGTGTTGCCAACATGCTCTGCTTGACCGGCGACGGCGTGCAGGCCGGCGATCAGCCCGGTGCCAAGCCGGTGTTCGATCTCGACTGCATGTCGCTGCTCGAAACCTGCCGCATCATGCGCGACAATGGCAAGTTCCTGTCCGGCCGCAAATTGACGACGCCGCCGCAGCTTTTCCTTGGCGCGGCGATCAATCCGTTCGCGCCGCCGATCGATTTCCGTCCCCATCGGCTGGGTAAGAAGATCGCCGCCGGAGCGCAATTCGTGCAGAGCCAGTACTGTTTCGACGTGCCGATGTTCCGCACCTACATGCAGAAGGTCCGCGATCTCGGCTACACCGAGAAATGCTTCATCCTGTGCGGCGTTGGGCCGCTCGCCTCGGCCAAGACGGCCAAATGGATCCGCTCCAACGTGCCGGGCATCCACATTCCCGACTCGATCATCAAGCGCCTGGAAGGCGCCCAGGATCAGAAGAAGGAAGGCAAGCAGCTCTGCATCGACATAATCAATGAGGTGAAGGAAATTCCCGGTGTGTCCGGCGTCCATGTGATGGCCTATCGCCAGGAAGAATATGTCGCCGAGATCGTCGACGAATCCGGCGTGCTGAAGGGCCGCCAGCCGTGGAAGCGCGAAATCCGCCGCGACGACCAGCTCGTTGCCGACCGGCTCGACCACATACTGCATGACGACCTCACCGAAACCCAGGTCGACATGGTCAAGACCGCGCATTGACGGCGCGAATTGTCAGCATTCGCTTGATCAGAAACAGATAACGATATAAAGAAATCTTTATATCACGACGGAGAGATTTCATGACCCGGACCATCGTCGCCTCGGCGACACGAGAAATCATCATCGGCTTCGATCAGCCCTTCTGCGTGATCGGCGAGCGCATCAACCCGACCGGCCGCAAAAAACTGGCGGCCGAAATGATCGCGGGCAATTTTGAGACCGTCATCCGGGATGCGCTGGAGCAGGCCGCCTGCGGCGCAACCATGCTCGACGTCAATGCCGGCGTCACCTCGGTCAACCCGAACGAGACCGAACCCGGCCTGCTGGTGCAGACGCTGGAGATCGTGCAGGGCCTGGTCGACCTGCCGCTGTCGATCGACTCCTCGGTGACCGCGGCGATCGAAGCGGCGCTCAAGGTTGCCAAGGGCCGGCCGCTGGTCAATTCCGTCACCGGCGAGGAGGAAAAGCTCGAGGCCATCCTGCCGCTGGTCAAGAAATACAACGTTCCGGTGGTCGCCATTTCCAACGACGAGACCGGTATTTCGATGGACCCCGACGTGCGCTTCGCCGTCGCCAAGAAGATCGTTCAGCGCTGCGCCGACTTCGGCATTCCGGCGCATGACGTGGTCGTCGACCCGCTGGTCATGCCGATCGGCGCGCTGGGCGATGCCGGCCGCCAGGTGTTTGCACTGCTGCGCCGGCTGCGTGAAGAGCTCAAGGTCAACACCACTTGCGGCCTCTCCAACATCTCCTTCGGCCTGCCGCACCGCCACGGCATCAACGCCGCCTTCATTCCGATGGTGATCGGCGCCGGCATGACTTCGGCGATCATGAACCCGGTGCGGCCGCAGGAAATGGAAGCCGTGCGCGGCGCCAACGTGCTGAACGGCACCGATGAGAACTGCACCAACTGGATCAGGACCTACAAGGACTACAAGCCTGCCGAAGGCGGCCAGGCCGTTGCCGCCCGGACGCAGGTCAACGCGCCGGGCGACGGCAACGGCAATGGCGGACGCCGCCGCGGCGGCCGCGAAGCGCGGATGGCCCGGGGTTGAGCCATGGCTTGGCCGACACGATATGGGGCCTAGAAGTGGGGAGAACCGAACCGTAGCGGCATCGCTGCCGTGGCCCAAGACCCGAACGGCGTAGAAATTAAAGTCTGGAACGCATGAACTCTCCCGTCAACATCACCGATCCGCTCGTGCTGTTCATGCCGTCCGGCAAGCGCGGGCGGTTTCCGGTGGGCACACCGGTGCTGGATGCCGCGCGCCAACTCGGCGTCTATGTCGAGAGCGTGTGCGGCGGACGCGCCACCTGCGGGCGCTGTCAGATCGAGGTGCAGGAAGGCAATTTCGCCAAGCACAAGATCGTCTCTTCCAACGACCACATCTCGCCCAAGGGCGCCAAGGAAGAGCGCTACGAACGCGTGCGCGGCCTTCCCGAACGGCGCCGCCTGTCCTGCTCGGCGCAGATCCTCGGCGACCTCGTTGTCGACGTCCCGCAGGACACCGTCATCAACGCCCAGACCATCCGCAAGGATGCCGACACCAGGGTCATCGCCCGCGATTCGGCAATCCACATGTGCTATGTCGAGATCGAAGAGCCCGACATGCACAAGCCGCTCGGCGATCTCGATCGCCTGAAGATCGCGCTGATGAAGGACTGGGGCCTCAAGAGCCTCGATTTCGATTTCCATCTGTTACCGCAGGTGCAAGGCATCTTGCGCAAGGGCAACTGGACAGCGACCGCCGCCATCTACAAGGACGCCGACAGCGAGACCGCACGGGTCATCGCTTTGTGGCCCGGCCTCAAGAACGAGGCGTACGGGCTTGCCTGCGATATCGGCTCGACCACCATCGCCATGCATCTGGTGTCGCTGCTGTCGGGCCGTGTCGCCGCCTCGTCGGGCACGTCGAACCCGCAGATCCGCTTCGGCGAGGATCTGATGAGCCGCGTCTCCTACGTGATGATGAACCCGGACGGCCGCGAAGGCATGACAGTCGCGGTGCGCGAGGCGATCTCGGGTCTCGTCGACAAGGTCTGCGCGGAGGGCAACGTCCAGCGCAATGACATTCTGGATTCCGTCTTCGTCGGCAATCCGATCATGCACCATCTGTTCCTCGGCATCGACCCGACCGAACTCGGCGGCGCACCTTTCGCGCTGGCGGTCTCGGGTGCCGTGCACATCAAGGCATCGGACATCGGCCTGAAGCTCAACCAGGGCGCCAGGCTTTATATGCTGCCTTGCATTGCCGGCCATGTCGGCGCCGACGCGGCCGCCGTGACGCTGTCGGAAGGCCCGCACCGCCAGGACGAGATGATGCTGATCGTCGATGTCGGCACCAATGCCGAGATCGTGCTCGGCAATCGCACGCGGGTCGTGGCGGCCTCGTCGCCTACCGGCCCGGCCTTCGAGGGTGCCGAAATCTCCGGCGGCCAGCGCGCCGCTCCGGGTGCCATCGAGCGCGTCCGCATCGACCCTGAGACGCTGGAGCCGAAATATCGCGTCATCGGATCGGAACTATGGTCCGACGAGCCAGGCTTTCTCGACAGCGTCCAGGCGACTGGCGTCACCGGCATTTGCGGCTCCGGCATCATCGAAGTGGTCGCCGAGATGTATCTCGCCGGCATCATCTCCGAGGACGGTGTCGTCGATGGATCGCTGAGCGCCCACTCTTCTCGCGTCGTCGCCAACGGCCGCACCTTCTCCTATGTGCTGAAGGAAGGCGAGCCCAAGATCACCATCACCCAGACCGACGTGCGCGCCATCCAGCTTGCCAAGGCCGCCCTTTATGCCGGCACCAAGCTTTTGATGGAAAAGCAGCACACCGATCATGTCGACCGCATCCACTTCGCCGGCGCCTTCGGCTCCTTCATCGATCCGAAATATGCCATGGTGCTGGGCCTGATCCCCGATTGCGATCTCGACAAGGTCTCGGCCGTCGGCAATGCCGCCGGTGCCGGCGCCCGCATGGCGCTGTTGAACCGCGGATACCGCCGCGAGATCGAGGAAACCGTCAGCAAGATCGAAAAGATCGAGACGGCGCTGGAGCCGAAATTCCAGGAGCACTTCGTCTACGCCATGGCGCTGCCGAATAAGATCGACCCGTTCCCGAAGCTGTCGGCGGCGGTGAAACTGCCGCCGCGCAAGACGGTGAGCGAAGACGGTATTGCCGGCGACGCCGCCCCGCGGCGGCGTTCGCGCGAAGGCCACGCCGCGCGGCGCGGCCGAGGGTAGTGCGAACACCCTCAACCATTCCGGAATAGGTGCCGTCGGCGAAGTCGATCTCACCCTTGCCGACCCGGGCTGGGGAGATTGGATGTCGCTCGGCTTCCACCAACACCAGTGCCGAAGGCTGCCAGATGCCAGGCAGCGCCCATGCATTTTCATTTGTATGCAAATGTTTCCAGATCAACCAGATCTGGAAACGAAAATGCGTTTTCGTGAAATCCGCCAGATACATACGCGGCGCATTTAACCGCATCGACGGCAGGTAGAGAACATCTCTTGTCCCGCCGCAACACTCAAGGGAGAGCACGATGTCGATGTTCGAAACCCTCGGCCGCTATGGTGCGGCCTTCATGAAAACACGCGAAGCGCGCAAGTCGCTGCGCATCCTGAACAGCCTGCCGCCTGAGATCCAGAAGGACATTGGCTGGCCGGTGTCGCCGCGGTCGAGCGAAAAGAAGCTTTCGGTTGGCTGGGGCATGCGGCGCGGATGAAATTCGCCGACAAATGCAAGCTGCTTGGCATTCGCCGGGGCCGCATTGCTGCCGCGGCGCTGAGCAGTGCAGCGGTGCACCTGAGACGCCAAAAGAACTTGTCTCTTTCAACATAAGCCGGGATCACACCAGCGTGTTGAGACTGCGCAAATCTTGACATTTTGGACGAAGACACAATCTTCGAAGGTAGTAGGGGTTCTCTTAGTCGGCTCAGCCGAGTCCGTGTATCCGCATGCCCAGTTTCAAAAGCCACGTGGTGTCTTTCGTCCTCAGGTACAGCCGCAAGAAGGCGTTTTCCAGTCCGGAAAACCTGCAGCGCTGGATTGCCTATGCGCGCAAGACGGAAAACCACCAGCCGCCCGCATCGCTGCGGTCGCGCTTGGAAATCACGACCCGCGCCGTCGACGGCTTTCCCGTCTACGAGATCGCGCCCAAGGCAGGTGAACGAAGGCGGATACTCTACCTGCATGGCGGCGCCTACGTCTTTGAAATAACGCCCTATCATTGGCGGCTGATCGCCGACATGGCCGACCGTCTCGGGTTCGGTATCACCGTGCCGATCTATCCCATTGCTCCTGAACACGATTTCCACGCCATGTTCGGTATGGTCGGTGCCGTCTACCGCCAGATGTTCGGCGAAACCAGGGCGAATGACATCATCTTCATGGGTGATTCCGCCGGCGGCAACATGGCCGTCGTGCTGACCATGATGGCTGCGCAAGACGGCCTGCCCTTGCCATCACGCCACGTGCTGATTTCGCCCGGCCTCGACGTGTCGCTCGCCAACCCCGAAATGTTCGAGGCTGAACGCAACGATCCTTGGCTGGGCATTGCCGGCGGGCGCGAGGCGATCCGGCTTTACAGCGCCGGCATGGATCCCACCGACTGGCGCATCAGCCCGCTTTACGGCGACCTGTCGGTGTTGCCCAAAACGCTGCTCCTGACCGGCTCGCGCGATCTGCTGACACCCGACAATCTGATCTTCGCGGAAAAAGCACGTGCGGCTGGCGTCGAAATGGAGGTCGTTCACGAGCAAGGCATGTTCCATGTCTGGCCGTTGATCGACATGCCCGAGGCACGGCGCGCGCGAGACAGCATCGTGGCGTTCTTGACCAGCGACACCGATGGATATCAAATCAAGGCTGGCGAGTTGTCTTTGCAAAGGACAGCGCGCGACCTGCCCGCTCGCGACATGGTCGCGCCGCTCCGGTCGTAGTTCAGCTCAGAACTTCCCAGTTTCCCTGAACACCTCGAACGTCGCGCGGATGTGGTCGGCGACCGCCTTCACCGGTGCGCTGGCATCCGGCGTCACCACCATGGCGAGGTTATAGGTGCCGATGTCAGGCATGCCGTCCTTCGGGCACAGCTCGACCATATCGTTGCCGAGGAACGACTTTGGCAGCGGCGCCACCGCAAGATCCGCCATAATCGCGGCGCGCTGGCCGGCCGTGTGCGCGCTCATATAGGCGATACGGTAGTTGCGGCCCTCACGGCCGAGCGCTTCGAGTGCCCCGGCCCGCCAGGCGCAACCCTCTTCCCACAATGAAACCGGCAGCGGCTCGCGCAGATGCGCACAGCCACCCTTGGCACCGGCCCAGACGATCGGCTCGGTCAGCAGCACTTCGGCGCCGAGCGCGCTTGTCTTGTAGGAGTTGGTGAGCAGCGTGATGTCGAGTGCCCGGTCGTCCATGCGCCGGCGCAGGTTGCTGCTCTGGTCGATGGTCACGTCGACCGCGATCGATGGGTGCGACTGTGCAAACCGCTTCAGCACATGCGGCAGCACACGTTCGCCGTAATCGTCCGGCGAGCCGAGCCGCACCACCCCGACAATGTCTGGAATGATGAACTTCGACACCACCTCGCGATTGATCGACAGCAGCCGGCGCGCATAGCCGAGCAGCATCTCGCCATCGGTGGTCAGCGTCACCGAACGCGCGTCGCGCGCGAACACCGAGCGGCCGAGAATGTCCTCCAACTTCTTGATCTGCATGGAGACGGCCGATGGCGTGCGGAAGACCGCGTTGGCCGCAGTGGTGAAGCTGCCGGTCTCGGCGATTGCAACGAAAGTGCGCAGAACATCCAGATCGAGCAGCGGCAGTGGATGATTGAGTGGGGCGTTCATCGGAACCGACCTTCAATTTTTCTGATGCAAACCATCATTCCATTTCGTTTGATTGAACATCAGATTGGCTGGATAGTCAACTCCATCGAAGGCAGGCTGCATCGAAGTTGGTCCCGAAACAACCATGACACGGACCTGCAATCGACACGAAATGAAGCTGAAACAAACCCGGTGTACCGCCTGACGCTGCAAGCGCCGGGACAATCCCGGCCCAACGCGAAGGAGAATGAGATGTCTATCCTGTCATCCATCGGTCGGATCGCGACCGAATTCAGCGAGGCCCGCGCGCGCTACCAGACGGAACGCGCCATCCGCGCGCTGCCGATCGAACTGCAGAAGGATATCGGCTGGCCCGAAGCTGCCGATGCCAAGACCGGCAGTCGCCATGGTGTGGGATCGTGGGCTGGAGCAAAGTAAACCGTGTGTATCAACAGCTGAAGGCCTGCCGCGCAGATCAGCCCGGCAGGCCTTTTTTTGTATTCAAATGATTTCCCGAGCCATGTCGCCGCAGCATGACGCATATGAGCAAGTTGCATAGAAGGCCGCGCCGGCAATCAACACGTTGTAAATAAACGTAAATCCTGGTCAGAATGCTCAAATATGTCGCATTCCGTGTCGCTTTTCATATCAAGTGCTTCGCTTTTGCGATTTAGTTTCCCCTCACGTAAGCCTATATCATCATCAACAAACGAGCTGCCCCACTCCATCAAGCGAAGGCGACCCGTCTGAGCAACCGAATGGAGATGATCATGAAGCTTTTTGCCCGCCTCTTTGCCCGCCGCGAAATGAACCTGACGACCGCGCTCGAGCGCCAGCGCCTCGCCAACACCATGCCCGGCCAGACCGGCGCCATGGCCGCCGCGCGCCTCGGCTTCGTCGCCTGAGACAGCAATCTTGACGGAAGCAGCCTAACGCTGCTTCGAAGTCGATCCAGTGCCGCTTCGGTTTTGCCGAGGCGGCGTTTTCGTGTGCGACGACCGTATCCGCCACGTCTGGTCAATCCGGCGGCATGTCGTGTCCTTCGCCGCATAGCGATTGCCCATTTGCGACCCATGTCGCAAATAAAGTCTTTCCGCTGCCGTCTAGCCAATTGACAGGAAACGTTTTTCCTGATGTCGCTATGCTGATCGCGACATCCTGTTCGCGCCATTGCAGCGTAAGGATCTACCCGTGAACGTCGTAAAACATCCGATTCGGCGATCGTTTGTATTCTTCCTGGTCCCCGATTTCACCATGATCGCCTTCGCGACAGCGCTCGATCCGTTGCGTTCGGCCAACCGCATGCTCGGCTATGAGGCCTATCGCTGGCGGCTCGCCAGCATAGACGGCAAGCCGGTGCGCGCCTCGAACGGCGTCGAATGCGCCGTCAACACCTCGCTGGAGGAAGAGCGCAAGAAAATGTCCGGACCGGACCGGCCGAGCATGGCCATCGTCTGCAGCGGCATCAATGTCGAGCGCTACCAGAACAAATCGGCCTTTGCCTGGCTGCGCGAGGAGTACAATCGCGGCGTTGCCGTTGGCGGCCTGTGCACCGGCGCGCATATCCTGGCCGCCGCCGGCCTGCTGTCCAACAAGCGCTGCGCCATCCATTGGGAGAACCTGCCGGGGTTTTCCGAGGCGTTCCCCAAGGCCAACGTCTTCGCCGACCTCTTCGAGATCGACCAGAACATCTACACCTGCGCCGGCGGCACTGCCGCGCTCGACATGATGCTGAAGCTGATCGGCGACGATTTCGACGAGAGCCTCGTCAACCGTGTGTGCGAGCAGGTGCTGACCGATCGCGTGCGCAGCCCGACCGACCGCCAGCGCCTGCCGCTGCGGGCGCGCCTTGGCGTGCAGAATTCCAAGGTGCTGACCATCATCGAACTGATGGAGGCCAATCTCTCCGAACCGCTGTCGCTGATCGAGATCGCCGACCATGTCGACCTGTCGCGCCGCCAGATCGAGCGCCTGTTCCGCACCGAGATGGGGCGCTCGCCTGCCCGCTATTATCTGGAGATCCGGCTTGACCGCGCCCGGCACCTGTTGATCCAGTCGTCTTTGCCGGTAGTCGAGGTGGCGGTCGCCTGCGGCTTTGTTTCCGCCTCACATTTCTCCAAATGCTATCGCGAGCTCTACGCCCGCTCACCTCAACAAGAACGCGTCGACCGCAAGCAGCTTCTGGCGGCTTGATCCAGCACAGTCAGCAGGGAGGAGCGCATTGAGTCATTGCGCTTCGGCCGTGCGCATTGCCTCGACGCGGATGTCTTCCGTCAGCCGCGCCTTCAGCGCCGAAAATTCCGGGCTGGTCTTCAGCGTGTAATGGCGCGGATGCGGCAGGTCGACGGCAACGTCCGACTTGATGCGGCCGGGCCGCGCCGTCATCACCACCACGCGTGACGCCATGAAGATCGCCTCCTCGATGTCGTGGGTGACGAACAGCACCGTTTTTTGCCGGCGCTCCCAGATGCCGAGAAGCAGCTCCTGCATCAGCCCGCGGGTCTGGTTGTCGAGTGCGCCGAATGGCTCGTCGAGCAGCAGGATCTCCGGATCGTTGGCCAGTGCCCGGGCAATCGCCGTGCGTTGCTGCATGCCGCCGGAAAGCTGCTTCGGCCAATGGTTCTCAAACCCTTTCAACCCGACGAGATCGACATAGGACGCGACGATGTCGCTGCGCTCGCGTTCGGCCATTCCGCGTTCGCGCAGGCCGAAGGCGATATTCTCGGCGACCGTCAGCCACGGGAACAGCGTATAGGACTGGAAAACCATGCCGCGATCGGGACCCGGCCGGTCCACTACCCTGCCGTCGAGCAACACGCGACCCTGGCTTGGAGCTTCGAGGCCGGCGACGATCCTGAGCAGCGTCGACTTTCCACAGCCGGACGGCCCGAGGATGGTGATGAAGTCGTTGGCGGCGATCGCCAGATCGATCGGCATCAGCGCCTGGACCGGCTGCCCGCCGCCGACACCGGCGAATGTGCGCGAGACGCCTTCGATGAGAAGCTTGCTCACGCCAAGCTCCACGGAAACAGCCAGCGGTTGAGCGCCTTGAAGGCGAAGTCCGACAAAAGACCGATCAGGCCGATGACGATTATGCCGAAGATGATCTGCCCCGTCGCCAGCCGCGACTGGCTGTTGATGATCATGTAACCGATGCCCGACGACGAGCCGATCAGCTCGGCGACGATGACATAGGTCCACGCCCAGCCGAGCACCAGCCGCAGCGTCTCGGCAATCTCCGGCGCGTTGGCCGGCATGATCACCCGCCGCACGATGCCGTTGTCGGACGAGCCAAGCGTATAGGCCGCCTCGACCAGGTCGCGCCGTGTGCCGCCGACCTTGACCGCGATGATCAGGATAATCTGGAATACCGAGCCGACGAAGATCACCAGCAGTTTCTCGAGTTCGCCGACGCCCGCCCACAGGATGAGCAGCGGAATGAAGGCCGATGCCGGCAGATAGCGGGCGAAGGAGACGAACGGCTCCAGGAACGCCTCCACCGGCTTCCAGGCGCCCATCACGATGCCGAGCGGCACGGCAACGATGGCCGCCATCAGGAACCCGCCGAAGACGCGCCAGATGGTGATGAGGATGTCCAGCCAGAAGCGGTCCTCGACCAGCAGCCGCCAGCCGTCTCTCACCATCGACAGCGGATCGGCAAGGAAGATGCGATTGACGTGACCGCCAAGCGTGATCCAGGCCCAGAACGCCACGAACAGCACGAAGAACGAGATGCCGAGCACGGTTCGGAGACCCGGCGAGACCGGATGCAAGGGGCGCGGCATCGTCAACCGTCCTTTGATCTAAATGAAAAGCGGCGGCGCGGGGGCGCCGCCGCCGGGCGATAGTTCCTGCTGGTCAGTCCGCGACGGCGCTGGTGTCGACCAGCGTCGAGACGTCAGGCGCTTCCTTGATCAAGCCCATCTGCAGCAGCAGGTCGCCGGCAGTCTTGGAAAAATCCTGGAATTCCTTTGTGAAGAACTGCTTGTTTTCGGCCTTGTCGGCCCATTTCAGGTATTTGGCCGATTCCTCGAACTCCTTTGCCGACTGCTTCACGTCGGCGCCCATGGTCTCATAGGATTTCGCTGGATCGCTCTTGATCAGGTCGAGCGCCTCGAAGTAGCTGTCGGCAAGCGCCTTGGCCGCATCCGGATTGGCCTTGAGGAATTCCGGCGTGCAGCCGACCGTGTCGAGCACCATCGGATAGTCGAGAGTGGTCACCAGGATATGGCCCTGATCGGATTTTTCGCGCACTGCCGAAATGAACGGCTCATAGGTGACCGCCGCATCGTTCTGGCCGGCGAGAAACGCCTGTGCCGCCGCATCCGGCTCCAGGTTGACGACCGTCACGTCCTTGGTCGACAGGCCGTTCTTGTTGAGCACCCAGGCCAGCATGAAATAGGGCGACGTACCCGGCGCCGATGACGCGACCGACTTGCCCTTGAGGTCGGCGACCGTCTTGATGTCGTTGCGGGCGACGATGCCGTCGGCGCCGTAGGATTTGTCCAACTGGAATATCTGCTTCGTCGTCACGCCATTGGCGTTCCAGACCAGCCAGGTCTCGACCGTGGTGGCGGCGCATTGCAGGTCGCCGCTGGCGATGGCAAGCGGCCGGCTGGCTTGCGGCACCTTCTTCAAGGTGACGTCGAGGCCGTGCTTTTCGAAGATACCGGCCTGCTTGGCGAGTGTCAGCGGCGCAAAGCCGGTCCATCCACTGATGCCGATGCTGACAGATGTGGCGGCCGTGGCCGGCGCGGATAATCCAACGGCAAGCGTCAAGCTAGCGGCAAGAATTCCGATCCTGTTCATGTCGGTTCCCCTTTTTATCTGTTCGGATGGGGAATTGTGTCACAGACGCCCACAGGCTTGTCAATGAAGCAGATGCTGCACTGCGGTATGTCACCGCCGGCAGCAAACTTCGCCATTAGCGGCTGTTGTACATCCAGCTGCGGTCGCGCCACATTTTTTCGCCGACCAGGCAGTCGGTGACGGGTCTGTCCTGTGCCAGCACCACTGGCGGATGCGCCGCCTCTTCCGCCGCTCGCTGCGGCGAGGCCGGACCGGCAAGCTCCAGCACCAGCTTGCGGCGGATGGTCTCCGGAAACTGCGTCCAGTCATTGACTGGGATCATGAAGGAGCCTGGCCCGCCGATGACGCAGTCGCTGTAGTAACGGTCGAGATTGTTGACATCGTAAGCGCTGCTGAACCCGCCCCTGGTCATCAGCGGCAGGCCGTTGACGGTGATGCCCTGCTTGATCACGGCGTCGCGGGTGATGTCGACGGGCGCACCTTGGTTGTTGGGGCCGTCACCCGAAATGTCGATCACCCGCTTGACGCCCTCGAAGCCACTTTCGGCAAAGAGATCGCTGGCGAATTCCAGGGCGCCGGAGATCGAGGTGCGCCTGGCACTGGCCGGCGGATGAGCGGAAAGCTGCGCTGCCAGTCTCTCGGCGTCGGCACGGTTGGCGATGACCGTCCACGGCACCACGACCTGCTGCCAGGTCGCGCCTGCCCATTCGACATAGGTGACGGCGATCTTGCCGTGGGCGCCGTCGCCAATTGCCTGCAGCACATCGTGGTGCGTCAGCGCCGCCGCATAGCCGTGACGCTGTATTTCGAGCTCGTCCGGCGACATGGACAGGGATACGTCGACTGCCAGCACCAGTTCGACGTCGACCGGCTCGGCGGCGCGGGAGATTGCCGCCGGCCATAGCACCGACGCCAGCACGGCGGCACCCGAGACGAGATGTCTTGCATCGGCAAAAGCAGACATGCCGCCACGGTAGTCGAGAATCGCCGATCGACAAAGAGAAAAGCCCGGCTGAGAGCCGGGCTCATCCGGTCACGTCTTTGCGACCGTCCCGATGCTCAGCTGCGCGGATTTAGATTCGCCGGGTCGTAGAGCGGCCTGTAGCCGACAGCGGCCACTTCGACCGGGTATTTCTCGCCGAAATATTCGGCATTCAGCTTGCGGCCCTCCTGGCAATACGCCCAGGGCAGGTAGGCGAGCGCGATATTCTTGCCGATGGTCGGGCCATAGGCCACCGAGGTCGTGAAGGATCTGCGGCCGAGCTCGTCGACGAGCGTTTCACCGGTTTCCGGGTCCATCACCGGCATCGTGCCGACCGGATAGCGGGGAACGCCGTTCGAATCGGTATTGTCCATCATGACAAGCGTGCAGAGCATGGCCGGTTGATGCGCCCGGGCGCGATATTCCAGATGCTTTGCCTTGCCACAGAAATCGGCCTCCTTGACCTTCGGGCGAGCAAGGTCGGCTTCCAGCAGATTGTATTCGGTCAAGAGATCCGCGTTTTGCAGGCGCAGGCTCTTCTCCATACGGCGGCTGTTGGCATAGGTCTCGACGCCAAAGGCCATCACGCCGGTCGACCGCAGCGCGTCCCAGACGGCCAGGCCGTCTTCGTATCGCATATGCAGTTCCCAGCCCTGCTCGCCGACATAGGAGATGCGGAAAGCGGTCACGTCCTTGCCGGCGATCCTGACGGGCTTGATCGCGGCAAAGGGAAAATTCTCCGGCGTCAGCCCTTCGGGATTTTCCACGACTTTGCTTAATGTTGCCCGCGCGTTTGGACCCCAGATGCCGACAGTCACGTACTTCTCGGTCACGTCGGTGACGGTGACGTCGAAGCCTTTGTCTTCTGCCGTCCTGCGCATGTACTGGAAGTCGCGCGGTCCGGCATCGGCGCCGTCGATCACGCGGCAGCGGTCGGCCATGCGGATGACGGTCAGGTCGGCGCGCACCATGCCTTCCTCGTCGAGGAAATGGGTATAAATGCCCTTGCCGATATTGCCGTCGCCGCCGATCTTTGCCGCGCACAGCCATTCCATCAGCGCGACACGATCCGGGCCTTCCACGTCGTACATCGCGAAATGCGACAGGTTGACGATGCCGCAATCCTCGCTCATGGCGAGATGCTCGGCGTTGGAGACGCGCCAGAAATGGCGGTTGTCCCACTCGTTTTCACGCACTGGCACCCGGTTGCCGTATTTCTCGAGCAGGTGCTCGTTGGCGGCATAGCCATGGGCGCGCTCCCAGCCGCCGAGCTCCATGAAATAGCCGCCGAGTTCCTTCTCGCGCTCCCAGAAGGGCGAGCGGCGGACATTGCGGGCCTTGGAGAAGGGCTCGCGCGGGTGGACCGCCGGATTATAGACCTTCATCGCTGTTTCGGTGCAGCGGTCCCAGATGAACTGCTCTTTGGTCTGGTGCGGATAGAAGCGCGAATAGTCGATGGCGTGGTGGTCGATCGACGTCCGGCCGTCTGTCATCCAGTCGGCGATGAGCTTGCCCATTCCAGGACCGTCCTTGACCCAGATGGCAACGGCATACCAAAGGCCCCTGACCTTCTGGCTTTCGCCCATAGAGGGGCCGCCGTCCGCCGTCACCTGCAGCAGGCCGTTGAAGGAATGGCTCTCATTGTAGCCCAGCTCGCCCAGGATTGGCGTCAGCTCCATGGCGCGCTCGAGCGGCTCAAGTATCTGTTCCATGTCGAGGTCGCGCTGCGACGGCGAAAGCCGTGCCTCATTTTTCTCGAGAATATCGCGGGGATGGCAAAGGCGTGGATTGGTCTCTTCGTAATAGCCCCACTCGATCTGCCCGCCTTCGGCGGTCTTGGGATCGCCGGTATCGCGCATGTAAGCCGAGTTGCCCTGGTCGCGCAGCAGCGGCCAGCCGATCTCCTTGCCGGTGCCGGCGAGCTCGGTGTACGGCCCGAAGAAGGTGAGCGGATGGTCGATTGGCATGACCGGCAGGTCCTCGCCCGCCATTTCCGCAATCAGCCGTCCCCAGATGCCCGTGCAGACCACGACATAGTCGGCGTCGATAGTGCCGCGGTCTGTCACCACGCCCTTGATGCGGCCGTTCTCGATGACGAGGGACTTGGCCGACGTGTTGGCAAACGCCTTGAGCTTGCCGGAGGCTTCCGCCTGGTCGACCAGCTTGCCGGCGACGGTCTGCGAGCGTGGGATGACGAGGCCGGCGTCGGGATCCCACAGGCCGCCCTGCACCATCTGCTCTTCGATCAGCGGGAATTTTTCCTTGATCTCGGTGGGATCGATCAGACGGGCGCGTGTGCCGAAGGCCTTCGCCGAGGCGATCTTGCGCTTGATCTCGGCCATGCGGGCGTCATCGCCGACGCGGGCGACTTCAAGGCCGCCGATGCGCGCATAGTGGCCCATCTTCTCGTAGAAATCGATGGAGTAGAGCGTCGTCCAGCACGACAGGAAATCATGGCTGGTCGTGTAGCAGAAGTCGGAGGCGTGCGCCGTCGAGCCGATATCGGTCGGGATGCCTGATTTGTCGATGCCGACAATATCGTCCCATCCGCGCTCGATCAGGTGATGGGCGACCGATGCGCCGACGATACCGCCCAGCCCGACGATGACGACCTTCGCCTTTTCCGGAAACCCTGCCATTGCCCGCGACTCCAAGATGCTATTGCGGCAGACTATAGGGCGGCGCAACGGCGTGCTTGCAGCCTGTTTGCGACATCGCCAAAAAAGCCCGCGCCACCAGCCCGTCGAATGCAGTAGATCGTCGCCCTCGCCATGCTCGGTACGAAGGCGCTGCAACAGCCCCCGGTCTGTGCAGCTTCGAAGAAAAGTGCTTCCCCTTCATCGCCAAGTGGCGATTACCGGAAGCAAATAAAAGGCCGGGCATTTGCCCGGCCTTCGAAGATCATGGCGCCTACTTTACTTGATGCGGGCGACGCCGCCCGAGATCTCGATCGTTTCCGAACCGGTCAGCGCTTCGAGGTCGCCATTCGGCAAGGTGACGAAGCAGCCGCTCGGGCAGAATTCCACGGTTTCGCCGGCGGCCAGCGCCAGCTCGGTCTTGCCGCCGCCTTCCGTCACGATCAGCGTGCGGGTCTCGGCGTCCTTGTTGACCGCGCTGGCGGCATGGGCCGAACCGCCCAAAGCCAGAAAAGCGATGGCGGCGACGAGAGACTTCCACATTTTGCAGTATCGGTGTTGCCACCGCCTCTGTTGCATTTCGCAAGGCATTCTCGCCGTTTGCATGTGAGCTTATATGCAATGCAAGCTGAACGGCAACTGAATGCCGCATTCATGCCGCAATTGGTTTCCGAAGGCTTGAAGGCAAGCTCCAAACAGCTAGTCAGGATCGGGTTTCCGCACCTTGCGCCCCGATTTAGCGAGACGTTTCGCCTCAGCCGCAGCCAAGGCCTTCACTTGCTCCCGCTCGGCGAATTCGGCCTCGATCTTGTCGTCGTCGATCGGCCACGCCTCATGCTTCTTGGTCTCGACGACGGCGCGCGGCGTCGACGGAATTTCGATATGCTCGCTGTCGAATACATCGAAGATGGCGAAGCGGATGTCGTTCTGCACGACGTTGCCGTTCAAAACGTCAGCCAGGAAGACACGGATTTCAAATTCGAGCGCGGCCGGCCCGAAATTTGTGAACAGCACGAAGGGTTCGGGATTTTTCAGTACCAGCGGATGGCCGCGCGCGATCTCCAACAGGACGGCATGCACGTGCTTGACGTCGCTGCCATAGGCAACGCCGACCTTGATGTCGATGCGACCGAGCTTGTTGCGGTGCGTCCAGTTGCCGACCGCATTGTTGATCAGGTTTGAATTGGGCAGGATCACCGATTGCCGCTGGAACGTCTCGATCTCGGTGGCGCGCACGCTAATCTTCTTGACCGTGCCGCTGATGTCGCCGGCGACGATCCAGTCGCCGACCTTGAACGGCCGCTCGGCCAAAAGGATCAGGCCCGAGACGAAGTTGGAGACGACATTCTGCAAACCGAAGCCGATGCCGAGAGACAGCGCGCCGGCGACCAGCGCGAGATTGGAGAGGTCGATACCGGCCGCCGAGATGCCGACCAGTGCCGCGACCGCGACGCCGGCATAGCCGACCGCAAGCCGGATCGAATTGCGCACGCCGGTGTCGACCCGACCGCGCGCCATCACCGAACCGTCGAGCCAGCCCTGGAACCAGCGCGTCAGGAAATAGCCGATAACGAAGACGACGACGCCAGAAAGGATGCCGGTGACCGAGATCGTCACCGAGCCGATGGTGAGGCCCGTCGCCAGCTTGTAGGCCCAGGCCTGGATGTCACCGGGCTGGAAGCCCCACATCAACAGGATCAGCGGCAGGAACACCAGCACGATCATGATGTTGATGGCAGCGCTGACGACCAGCCCGAGCTGGTCGAGCGCGGTCTCTTCATAGCTTGAATTGGTCGATAGCCAGCGGCCGATCGAGCTATTGGCGAAGCCGCCTTCCTCGCCGATCGCCCGCGCCGACAGGAAGCCGATATAGGCAGTGACCAGGATCGTGCCGGTGACCACGACCTGGACCGACACGAAAATGGCAAGGCCGATATAGCCGAGCAGCGCCGACGCGATAGTGAATAGCCCTAGCGCGAAGGCGGTGTAGCGCAGCCATGCCGGCCACGGGCGCCAGCTCCCGTCGGCAGCCTTGAACGGCTTCAGCAGGCCCATCAGGATCAGGATGACGCCCACCATGATGGTGGCGATAAAGCTTCTGGCGATGGTCAGCGATAGCGGCGAGCCCATCTTGTCGTTGACGACCGACAGGAAATAGTTGATGCCGATGGCGACGGCCATGGCGGTCGTCAGCCGCGCCAGCCAGCGCGCCGGGCCGGTTTCGACCGGGATCAGACGCCAGTTCGGCAGTCGCGGCTCCAGCGCCGCATTGGTCAGCCGGTTGACGCAAAACACCACCGCGATGACGGCAACCAGCGCATTCAGGAAGATGCCGATGTCGCCGCGCAAGACGTTGTAGTAATTGAAGAAGAAGATAGTCGAGACAAGGAAGACGCCAACCGCCAGCGTCGGCAGCAATGTCGACCAGAACGCCACCGACAGACGGCTGAGATAGGAGGGATCCTCGACGGAAGGATCGGCTTCGAAGACGCGGCCGAACAGGCGCCGCCCACCGACAAAAAGCACAGCAGCCAGCGCAAGCGCCATCAAGGTCGCGGCAAGAATGGCCTGGAACTTGAACTTGAAGGCGAAGCTCAGCCAGGACGACACCGCCTTGTAGAAACTGGTAAATTCGTCATTGGCATCGGAAATGACCTCGGGGCTCAATGCATCGGACAGCACGTAGCGCTTGGTGAGCTGATTGCGGAACAGCTCGCTGCGCATATTGCCGATCTTCTCGATCAGTCCGCTGATGCGGATCGACAGGGTTTGCGCCGTGGCGATGACAGCATTGATCTCGGCCTTTTCCGAGGCCAGCGCCTGGCGTTCGCTGGTCACGATATCGGGCTCGGCCGGCTGGCCCGCGGCCGGCGGCGGGCCAAGCTGCTCGAGCCGGCTGTTGATCTCGCTCAGCCGCGGCCGGAAAGCGAGCGCGCTGTTCAGCGAGGCACGCGACATTTCTTCCAGCTGCAGGCGAATATCGACAAGGCTGGCGTCGTCGTCGCCGTCCTGCTGGATCTTCTTTTCGAGATTATCGGTCTTTGTCGTCAGGTCCTGGAGAATCTTCTGCTGATCGCTGACTAGTCCCGCGGGCGCCTGGCCAAGTCCTTGCGCCACCGCTCGCAACGAAAGCGGCGCCGTGGCGACAAGCGCCAGGACCAGAACGAAACGGAGCAGTCGGAAAAGCATGATTGTCTGGCGACTCACGGGCGGTAAGGCGTTCTAAAGGCCTGCTCTTGATAAAGACCGTCATATCTTGGGGCAAGCCGTCCCTGACGGCCCGTTTCGAAGTCGGCCTGTCGAAAAGCGATGGCGCAATCTTGGCTTTGCGTTGGCAGCCTGCTCTATAGTCTGCCGCAAAGCCTGAAATGGATGACAATAAGAATGGCGGAATATTCGGCCTTTTCGCTTCTCAAGAACGCGCTGACCGGAAACAAGGACTGGAAGCCGGCCTGGCGCAAGCCCGACCCGAAGGCGTCCTACGACGTGATCGTCATCGGCGGCGGCGGCCATGGCCTGTCGACCGCTTACTATCTCGCCAAGGAGCACGGCATCACCAATGTCGCGGTGCTGGAGAAGGGCTGGCTCGGTTCCGGCAATGTCGGCCGCAACACCACGGCGGTCCGTTCCAACTACCTCCTGCCGGCCAACACGCGCTTCTACGAACATTCGATGAAGCTATGGGAGAACCTGTCGCATGACCTCAACTACAACGTCATGTTCTCGCAGCGCGGCTGCCTGAACCTCGCCCACACACCTGCCCAGCTCGACGACTATGCCCGGCGCGGAAACGCCATGCGCCATCTCGGCGTCGACGCCGAACTGATGACCACGGCGGAGATCGCGCGCCTGGTGCCGGCACTGGACGTCTCGGCCACGGCGCGCTTCCCGATCGTCGGCGGCCTGATGCAGCGGCGCGCCGGTACCGCTCGCCACGATGCAGTCGCCTGGGGCTATGCGCGCGGCGCTGACCGCCGCGGCGTCGACATCATCGAAAACTGCGAGGTCACCGGCTTCCTGCGCGACGGCGACCGCATCACCGGCGTCACGACGACGCGCGGCGAAATCCGCGCCAGGAAGGTGGCGGTCGCGGTGGCCGGCAGCACCGGGCGGGTCATGCAGCTCGCCGGCATCGAGACAATGCCGATCGAGAGCCATGTACTGCAGGCCTTCGTTACGGAATCGCTAAAACCGTTCATCAACACGATCCTGACCTTCGGCATGGGCCATTTCTACATGTCGCAGTCGGACAAGGGCGGCCTTGTCTATGGCGGCGACCTCGACGGCTACAACAGCTACGCCCAGCGCGGCAGCCTGCCGATCGTTGACGAGGTGATGAGCGAGATGCTGGCGCTGTTCCCGGGGCTCGCCCGCGTCCGCATGCTGCGCTCGTGGGGCGGCGTCTGCGACATGTCGATGGACGGCTCACCAATCATCACCACCGGCCCGTTGCCGGGCATGTATCTCAATTGCGGCTGGTGCTATGGCGGCTTCAAGGCGACGCCGGCTTCCGGTTGGTGCTTTGCCTGGACCATCGCCAAGGACGAGCCGCACGATCTCAACGCGGCTTTCACGCTCGACCGCTTCTACCGGGGCCTGGTGATCGACGACAAGGGCCAGGGCGCCACGCCCCGGCTGCATTAGGTTAGAGATCCATGCTCATCACCTGCCCCTATTGCGGCCCGCGCGACGTCATCGAGTTCACCTATCAGGGTGACGGCAACCGCCAGCGCCCACAGCCCGCCTCGCAAAACCTCGACGCCTGGAACGCCTACGTCTACGACCGGCTGAACCCGGCCGGCGACCACAATGAGATCTGGCAGCATTCCGGCGGCTGCCGCGCCCATCTCAGGCTAGTGCGCAACACGCTGACGCACGAGATTTCCAGCACCGCCTTCGCGCGCGGCGACCACAGCTCGGTGGCGCGGCACAGGGCTGAGGACAAGTCATGAGTCCGCGCCGCACCGAGGCCGGCGGCCGCATCGACCGGCTGCGGACCATCCGTTTCACTTTCGACGGCGCGCCCTATACCGGCAATGCCGGCGACACACTGGCTTCGGCGCTGCTGGCCAACGGCGTCACCCTGTTCGGGCGTTCGTTCAAATATCACCGCCCACGCGGCGTGCTGACATCAGGCGTCGAGGAGCCGAACGCGCTGGTGACCGTGTTGAGGGGCGAGGTTCGCGAGCCGAACATCCCCGCCACCATGGTCGAAATCTATGACGGACTGACGGCGGTCAGCCAGAACCGCTTCCCCTCGCTTGCCTGGGACGTCAACGCCATCAACCAGCTCGGCGGCAAGCTGCTGTCGGCCGGCTTTTACTACAAGACCTTCATGGGACCAGTGATCGGTCCACTGAAAGGCACGCGCTTCTGGATGTTTTGCGAGCATTTCATCCGCCGTGCCGCCGGCTTGGGCAAGGCGGGCATCGCTGCCGATACGGCGCGCTACGAACGCATGAACGCATTTTGCGATGTGCTGGTGGTCGGCTCCGGCCCGGCCGGGCTGATGGCCGCCAGGGCGGCCGCCGATCAGGGCGCTCGCGTCATCCTTGCCGAGCTCGAGCCGCATTTCGGCGGCTCCGCCAACTGGTCGGGCGAGACGATCGACGGCATGCCAGGGGCGGACTGGGCGGCGCGGGCCGCGGGCCAGCTCGAAGGCCGTGACAATGTCCGCCTGCTGCCCCGTACCACGGTGTGGGGCTATTACGACGGCAACACGCTGGCCGCGCTCGAACGCGTCACCGACCACAAGGAAACGCCCGGCAAGGGCGAGCCACGCCATCGCTACTGGGCGATCCGCGCCAAATCGGTGGTGCTGGCCACCGGCTCCCTGGAGCGTCCGCTGGTATTTCCGGGTAATGATCGGCCAGGCGTGATGCTGGCGCATGCGGCAGAGCGCTATGCCAATGAATATGGCGTGCTGCCGGGCGACAGGATCGCGCTGTTCACCAACAATGACAGCGCCTATCGCGCGGCACTTGCGCAGAAGAAAGCCGGTGCCGTGGTGGTCGCCATCGTCGACGTGCGCCCGGAGCTTTCGAGCGAGATGCGCAAGCTCGCCGGCGAGGCCGAGGCCGAGATCTTTTCCGGCCACGCGGTGATCGCCACCGAGGGCGGCAAGGCGCTTTCCGGCTTCAAGGTGCAGCGCTTCGACATGGCCAATGGCGCGCTTTCCGGCGACGCGCGCAGTATCCACGCCGACTGCCTGCTGATGTCTGGCGGCTGGTCACCGACCATCCATCTGGCCAGCCAGGCCGGCGCCAAGGCGGAATGGAACGCCGCGAGACAAGCCTTCCTGCCGCCAAAGCCAACACGGCAATGGATCGGCGCCGGCGCCCTCACCGGAAGTTTCTCCACCGCCGAGGCGATCGCCGAAGGCCGCGCCGCCGGCCTTTCCGCTGCGGGCGCAACCGCCACGCCGGCGGCCTTGCCTGCCGTCGAGGCAGCACCTGGCGATCCCGATCCGGCGCCAGTGTTCGAGATCAAGGCCAAGGGCAAGAGCTTCGTCGACTTCCAGCATGACGTGACGGCGGAGGACGTGCGGCTTGCTCATCGCGAAGGCTTCGTCTCGGTCGAGCATCTGAAGCGCTATACCACGCTCGGCATGGCGACCGACCAGGGCAAGAGCTCCAACATACCCGGCCTCGCTATCATGGCCGAGGCGCTGGGCAAGCCGATCCCGGAGGTCGGCACGACCCGCTTTCGCCCGCCCTTTTCGGCGGTATCGATCGGTTCGCTTGCCGCCGAACGCTTCGGCGATCTGAGGCCCGAGCGGCTGACGCCGATGCATGACTGGCACGTCGCCAACGGCGCCACCATGTATTCGGCCGGCCTCTGGTATCGGCCGATGATCTACGGCCATCCTGGCGAGACGATCGAGCAGGCCTATGTGCGCGAGGCCAGAGCGACGCGCGAGAGCGCCGGCATCGTCGATGTCTCGACGCTTGGCAAGATCGCCGTGCAAGGCCCGGACGCGGCGGAATTCCTCGACCGCGTCTACACCAACATGTTTTCGACGCTGGCCGTCGGCAAGGCCCGCTACGGGCTGATGCTGCGCGAGGACGGCCTCGCTTTCGACGACGGCACCACGTGGCGTCTCGGCGAGCAGGATTTCCTGATGACAACCACCACCGCCAATGCCGGCAAGGTGATGCAGCATCTGGAGTATTTCCTCGACGTGATCTGGCCGGAGCTGAAGGTCCACGTCACCTCGGTGACCGATCAATGGGCCGGTGCCGCCATCGGCGGGCCGAAGGCAAGGCAGATATTGGCCGCTTGCGTCACCGGCACCGCCGTCGACAATGCTGCCCTGCCCTTCATGGGCATCGTGCACGGCGAGATTGCTGGCGTGCCGGTGATGATCTGCCGACTATCATTCTCCGGCGAGATGGCCTTCGAGGTCTATTGCGGCGCCGGTTACGGCTCGCATGTCTGGGAGGCGCTGATCGAGGCCGGCAAGCCGTTCGGACTGGTGACCTACGGCCTGGAGGCGCTGGGCACCATGCGCATCGAGAAAGGCCACGTCACCGGCGCCGAGATCGACGGCCGCACCACGGCGCGCGACCTGCATCTCGACTGGATGCTGTCGAAGAAGAAGCCGTTCATCGGTTCGGCGATGATGGACCGCGAGGGGCTGATCGCGCCCGACCGCCTGGAACTCGTCGGCCTTGTTTCGCTCGATAACCAGCCGCTCAACGGCGGCGCGCACATCGTCGAGGAGCTTGACGAAGCCAATCCGCACGGCTCGCTTGGCCACATCACCGCCTGCTGCTATTCGCCGGCTCTCGGCAAATATATCGCACTTGCCCTGGTCAAGGGCGGCAAGGCGCGGCACGGTTCGCGCGCCTATGTCTCCGACCCGTTGCGCAACCGGTTCGGGCCGGTCGAGATCGTCTCCAACCACTTCTTCGATCCGGACGGGAGCCGCATGCATGGTTGAGCGCCAATCACCGCTTGAGCCGATGCTGCATCCAGGCTCGCATGGCAATTTCGAGCACGGTGTCGAAATCATCCTCTCCGAAACCAGGCCGGGTTCGATCCTGCAGCTCGCAGCTTGGCCCGGCGAGGAGAAGACGTTGATGGCCGGCATCCATGCGGTCACCGGCCTGACTTTGCCCGACGGCGCCGGCGGCGGTGTCACGGACGGCGTTAGGTCGGTGTTCGGCTTTGCGCCGGGAAAGTTCACAATGGTCGATGAAGCCGAGGGATTGGCATCGGCCTTTGCCAATGTCATCACTCCGGCCATCGGTACGGTGACCGACCTTTCGCATGGCCGCACCGCAATCCGCATCGCCGGGCCGAAGGCCGAGTGGGTTTTAGCAAAATTCTTCGCCATCGACTTCGCGCTGCCGGCCTTCCCGATCGGCGCCGGCCGCTCGACCGTGCATCACGACGTCTTCGCCCAGATCCAGCGCACCGACACCGATCAGTTCGACATCTATGTGTTTCGCTCGTTTGCCCGCTCGTTCTGGAAGGCGCTCTGCCACGCCAGCGAAGAAGTCGGCTACGAAGTACAGTAGACCCGAGAAGGCGCGTCGTCACTTTATCTGGCGAACGTCACCCACTCTTCCGGCGGCGCGCGGTCGGTGCGGAAGGCATTTTCGGGCTTGGACGTGTCTTCATGGCCGAGCGCCATGCCGCAGACGACGATCTCCTCGTCGGGGATGTTGAGCACCGGCCTGATCTGCCGGTGATAGGGCGCGAAAGCAGCCTGCGGACAGGTGTGCAGGCCCCTGCCCCGCGCCGCGATCATGATGTTCTGCAGGAACATGCCGTAGTCGATCCACGACCCCTTGTTCAGCCGCCGGTCGATGGTGAAGATCATGCCGACCGGCGCATCGAAGAAGACGAAGTTGCGGTCGTGCTGCGCGCGCATCCTGTCGACCTCGCGCCGGCCGATGCCGAGCACGCCGTAGAGACCGAAGCCGTTGGCCCGCCGCCGCGTCAGATAGGGTTCGAAGAACTGGTCGGGATAGTAGCGATATTCGTCCCACTCCGCCTTTTCGGCGCGGATGCCCGAGCTGAGGATGGCGTCGGTGATGCGCTGCTTGATTTCGCCCTTGGTCACATAGACCCGCCAGGGTTGCATGTTGGTGCCTGAAGGCGCGCGCGCAGCAATGGCAAGAATATCGCGGATGGTGTCGTCGTCGACCATATCGGGCAGGAAAGCGCGTACCGACCGGCGCGAGGTGATCGCGTCATCGACGATCGCCGTCGCAATCCGGGAGTTGTTTTCCAGCATAGGCCGTCCCTTTGCGCAGGATCTCGAAAACCGGCATTCCGGAAAGGATCATGCGCCGACTAGAAGTGATGGAGCATCCTTGCGCGTCTTTTTTTGAACGCCCGATACCCTATCCGCCTCGACCGGACCCCCCCACTCACCGCTCGTGCGCCGAGCCTTTGCCCGAACCGTCAAAATGGCGCAAGTAAATCTTCTGGGTTCATGAAATTCCTCTTGATTTTTTCATGAACCTGCCGTCACATGAAATTTGTCTGGAATTTTTCATCAAGAGAATAAATTTGCCCTCGACCGCCGCCAGATCGGAACAGGACAACGGCGAACGGCTGCTGGCCGGAGACATTCGCGAGTTGCGTAAGGCGCGCGGCCTGACGCTTGCCGAAATCGGGCTGAAGCTCGGCCGTTCGGTCGGCTGGGTCAGCCAGGTCGAGCGCGGCCTGTCGATCCCGTCGCTCGGCGATCTCAGGGCCTTTGCTGAATTGTTCGGCGTGCCGGTCAGCCTGTTCTTCAGCCATGACGTGCCCGTCGAGACCGAACGCGGCGTGGTCGTGCGCGCCGGCAGCCGGCGCGTGCTTGGCACAAGCGATTCCGGCCTGGTGGAGGAGCTGCTGTCGCCCGATCTCGGCGGTAGCTTCGAGATGCTGCGTTCGGTCTTCGCGCCGGGTGCCGAGCTGAACACCGAGGCGCGCCGGCCGACCGAGGAAGCCGGCTACGTCGCTTCCGGCAGCTTCGATATCGAAATTGCTGGCGTCTGGCACCGGCTCGGCGAAGGCGACTCCTTCCGCTTCGACGGCAAGCCGTTCCGCTGGCGCAATCCTGGAGCGGAACCGGCTGTGGTCATCTGGGTGGTTTCGCCGCCTGTCTATTGATCTGGGAGAAGAATATGGCCGGTTTGCCGACCACGGCACGCGTGGTGATCATCGGAGGCGGTGCCGTCGGCGCCTCCTCGCTCTACCATCTCGCCAAAGCGGGCTGGACCGACTGCGTGCTTCTGGAGAAGAACGAGCTGACCTCCGGCTCGACCTGGCATGCCGCCGGCAACGTGCCGACCTTCTCCTCATCATGGTCGCTGATGAACATGCAGCGCTATTCGACCGAGCTCTATCGCCGGCTGGCCGACGAGGTCGGCTATCCCATGAACTACCACGTCACCGGCTCGCTCAGGCTGGCCCATAGCACCGAGCGCATGCAGGAATTCCAGCGCGCCAAGGGCATGGGCCGCTACCAGGGCATGGACATCGACGTGGTCGGCCCAGACGAGATCAAGCGCCGTTACCCCTTCATCGAGACGCATGAGCTGAAAGGCGCGCTGTACGATCCGAGCGACGGCGACATCGATCCGGCGCAGCTGACCCAGGCGCTGGCCAAGGGCGCGCGTGACATGGGCGCGAAAATCATCCGCTTCTGTCCGGTCACCGGCGTGCGCCGCGAGAACGACGAGTGGGTGGTCGAGACGCCGCAAGGCGAGATCCGCTGCGAGATCGTCGTCAACGCCGCCGGCTACCGCGCCGCCGAAGTCGGCAGGATGTTCGGCCGCGAGGTGCCGATGATGGTGATGAGCCATCAATATATCCTGTTTGAGGAAATCCCCGAACTGGCCGCGTGGTCGAAGGGACAGGGCAAGAAGCTGCCGCTGCTGCGCGACGTCGACACGTCCTACTATCTCCGCCAGGAAAAGAACGGCATGAATCTCGGCCCCTATGAGCGCAATTGCCGCGCCCATTGGGTCGGCCACAACGACCCGATGCCCGACGATTTCTCGTTCCAGCTGTTTCCCGACGATCTCGACCGGCTGGAGCACTATCTGGCCGATGCCGTCGCCCGCGTGCCGATCCTCGCCACCGCCGGCCTGTCCAAAGTCATCAACGGGCCGATCCCCTATGCGCCGGACGGCAACCCGCTGATCGGGCCGATGCCCGGCGTGCCGAACGCCTTCGAGGCCTGCGTCTTCACCTTCGGCATCGCCCAGAGCGGCGGCGCCGGCAAGGTGCTGGCCGAGTGGGTGACCGAGGGCCAGACCGATTGGGACATGTGGTCCTGCGATCCGCGCCGTTTCACCGCCTTCGCCTCGGCCCCGGACTATTGCGTTGCCAAGGGCATGGAGATTTACGGCAACGAATACGCCATCCAGTTCCCGCGCCATGCCTGGCCGGCTGGGCGCGACCGCAAGCTGTCGCCGCTCCACGGCCGCATCAAGGCGCTCGGCGCCTGCTTCGACGCCTATAATGGCTGGGAACGCGCCACCTGGTATGCACAGGCAGGCGACGATGTCTCTGAAGAATCCACGCTGACCTTCCGCCGCGACGGGCCGTGGCAGCATCGCGTGCGCGAAGAATGCCTCGCCGTCCGCGATGCCGCCGGCATTTTGGACCTGCCGGGTTTTTCCCGCTTCAATCTCGATGGTCCAGGTGCCGCCGAGTGGCTCAGCCGGCAGGCCACCGGCCTGGTGCCGAAACCCGGCCGCATCGGCCTCGTCTATTTTGCCGACGACAAGGGCCGCATCGTCACCGAAATGTCGGTCGTCCGTCACGACGAAGACCTGATGACGCTGATCACCGCCGCGGTGGCGCAATGGCATGATTTCGAATGGCTGAAATCGCGCATGCCAAAGGACGCGACGTTCAAGTTGACCGACCGGACAGAGGAGTATTCGACCCAGATCCTCGCCGGCCCCAACTCGCGAGACATCCTTGCCGAACTCTGCGCGGCCGACCTCACTCTGCCATGGCTGACCCATCAAGAGACATCGATCGCTGGCCGCTGGGCAAAGCTGGTGCGGGTGTCCTTCGCCGGCGAGCTCGGCTGGGAAATCCACAGCAAGATCAACGATACCGCCGCCATCTTCGACGCCGTCTGGGCGGCAGGGCAGAAGCACAGCCTGAAGCCGTTCGGCATGTACGCGCTGGATTCGCTGCGGCTCGAAAAAGGCTACCGTACCTGGAAGGGCGACCTGTCGACCGACTATTCGATCCTGCAGGGCGGGCTGGAGCGCTTCGTCAGATGGGACAAGCCCGACTTCCGCGGCAAGACGGCGCTGCAGAACGAGAAGCAGCAGGGCGTCGAGAAACGTTTCGTCACGCTGGTCATCGAAAATCCCGGCGATTGCGACGCGCCCTATATGTCGACGCTGTGGCATGACGGTCGGATCGTCGGCGAGACGACATCCGGCGGCTGGGGTCATCGCGTCGACCAGTCGATCGCGCTCGGCATGCTGCGCGCCGACCTCACCGAGCCGGGAACGGCTATAGAGGTCGAGATCTTCGGCGAGCGGTTCAAGGCGGTCGTGCAGAAGGATGAGCCGTTATGGGATCCAAAGAACGAGAGGCTCAGAGCATGAAGAAAGTCATCCTCACCGATGGCGGCATGGGCCAAGAGCTGGTCCGTCGCAGCAGCTCCGAGCCGACGCCGCTATGGTCGGCCAGGGTGTTGATCGACGAACCGGATCTGGTGCGGGACCTGCATGCGGAATTCATCCGCGCCGGCGCCCGCGTCATCACCATCAACACCTATTCCGCAACGCCCGAGCGGCTGGCGCGCGAGGGTGCCGAAGAGCTGTTCAAGCCGTTGCAGAAGCGCGGCGTCGAGCTTGCAAGGCAAGCCCGCGACCAGGCCGGCGACGCGGCCATCGCCGGCTGCCTGTCGCCCCTGTTCGGCAGCTATGCGCCAGCGCTGACCATCTCCTTCCAGGAGACGCTCGACATCTATCGCCGCATCGTTGCCGAGCAGGCGGACGGCGTCGATCTGTTTCTGTGCGAAACCATGGCGTCGGCCGAAGAGGCGCGCGCGGCCGTCACCGCGGCATCGGAAAGCGGCAAGCCGGTCTGGGTGTCGTGGACGCTCGCCGACCACGGCGCGCCACGCCTGCGCAGCGGCGAAACCATTGCGGCGGCGTCGGGCGCTCTCGACGGCCTGCCGGTTGCAGCTAGACTGATCAATTGCTGCCGGCCTGAAGCGGTCAGCGCTGCCCTGCCCGAACTGGTCGCGCTTGGCGGCCCGGTCGGCGCCTATGCCAACGGCTTCACCTCGGTCGAGGCGCTCAAGCATGGCGGCACCGTCCACGTGCTGCATGCGCGCCACGATCTTGATCCGGAGGCCTATGGCGATCAGGCGATGGGCTGGGTCGAGGCCGGCGCCGACATCGTCGGCGGCTGCTGCGAAGTCGGACCCGCCCACATCGCCGCCTTGCGCGACCAGCTCAAACAGGCCGGTTATGAAATTTCGGGAGTAGCGTAATGCCCAGGCCATCATCGCGCATTTCCGGCATCGTGCCTTCGGACAAGGATGGCTGGGAGGTTCATTCCGCTGCCTGGGCGCGCAAGCAGGCCGGCGAGGACATCATCATGCTGTCGGTCGGCGACCATGATTTCGATACGTCGAGCGAAACGATCGAAGCCTGCGTGACGGCGGTTCGCGCCAGCAACCACCACTACACCCCGCTTGCCGGCGTTCCGCGCCTGCGCAAGGCGATGGCGGCGGCCTCGACGCTCTGCACCGGGGTTGCGACCAGCCCCGACCAGGTCATCGCCACGCCGGGCGGGCAGGCAGCGCTCTACGCGGCGGTGCAGGCCGTTCTCGACCAGGGCGACCATGCCATCGTCGTCGCGCCCTATTACGCCACCTACCCCAACACCTTCAGCGCGGCGGGCGCCGAGTTCACCGTCGTCGAGACACCCGCCGAGGACAGCTTCCAGCCGCGCGCCGCCGACATTCGCGCGAGCCTTCGGCCGAACACCCGCGCCATCCTCATCAACACGCCGAACAACCCGACGGGTGCCGTCTATTCGCGAGAGCGCCTGGAAGAACTGGCGCAGATCTGCCGCGAGCATGACCTCTGGCTGCTGTCGGACGAGGTCTACTGGACGCTGGGCGGCGGCGAGCACATTTCGCCGCGCTCATTGCCTGGCATGGCCGAACGCACTCTGGTCATCAATTCGATGTCCAAGAGCCACGGCATGACCGGCTGGCGCATGGGCTGGCTGACCGGACCCGAACAGATGATCTCGCTGCTGACCGACCTCAATCTGGTGATGACCTACGGCCTGCCTGCCTTCATCAGCCTCGCCTGCGCCGAGGCGCTGGAAAACGGCTACGGCGTCAAGGAGATCGCCGAACGCTATGCCGCGCGGCGCACCGTCGTTCTCGATGCCATGCGCGGCATGAACAACGTCACCGTGCGCGGTTCAGAAGGCGGTATGTATGTCATGCTTGATATATCCGCCATCGAGCCGGACGACGAGAAATTCGCCTGGGCTTTCCTCGACCAGGAAAAGGTCGGCGTCATGCCCGGCTCGAGCTTCGGCGAGGCCGCCGCCGGCCATATCCGCGTCAGCCTCTGCCAGCCTGAGCCGGTGCTGATGGAAGCTGCCACGCGCTTGCGCCGCTTCGCTTCCAGCTATCGCCGCGAGGCCGCATGACCACCCTGCCCGCCAAAACCATCCCCACCAAGGCAAGGGCGGTCATCATCGGCGGCGGCGTCTCCGGCTGCTCGGTCGCCTATCATCTGGCCAAGCTCGGCTGGACCGACATCGTCCTGCTCGAGCGCAAACAGCTGACATCGGGCACGACATGGCACGCCGCCGGCCTGATCGGCCAGCTGCGCGGCTCGCAGAACATGACGCGACTGGCGAAATACTCGGCCGATCTCTACGTCAAGCTCGAGGCAGAGACCGATGTCGGCACCGGCATGCGCCAGGTCGGCTCGATCACCGTGGCGCTGACCGAGGAGCGCAAGCACGAGATCTATCGGCAGGCGTCTCTCGCCCGCGCCTTCGATGTCGACGTGCGCGAGATTTCGCCTGATGAAGTCAAGGAGATGTATCCGCATCTCAATGTATCCGATGTGGTCGGCGCCGTGCATCTGCCGCTCGACGGCCAGTGCGACCCGGCCAACATCGCCATGGCACTGGCCAAGGGGGCGCGCCAGCGGGGTGCGACGATCGTCGAGAATGTGAAGGTCACCAAGGTCCATACCAGGGCCGGCCGCGTCACCGGCGTGTCCTGGGCGCAAGGCGGCGAGCAAGGCGTGATCGAGGCCGACATCGTCGTCAACTGCGCCGGCATGTGGGCGCGCGAACTTGGCGCCCAGAACGGCGTCACCATCCCGCTGCATGCCTGCGAACATTTTTACCTCGTGACGGAACCGATCCCCGGGCTCTCCCGCCTGCCGGTGCTGCGCGTGCCGGATGAGTGCGCCTACTACAAGGAAGATGCCGGCAAGATGATGCTCGGCGCCTTCGAGCCGGTGGCCAAGCCCTGGGGCATGAACGGCATAAGCGAGGATTTCTGCTTCGACCAGTTGCCCGAGGCCATGGATCATTTCGAGCCGATCCTCGAAATGGGCGTCAACCGCATGCCGATGCTGGCAACCGCCGGCATCCACACCTTCTTCAACGGCCCCGAAAGCTTCACCCCGGACGACCGCTACTATCTCGGCGAGGCGCCGGAGCTTTCCGGCTACTGGATGGCGACCGGCTACAATTCGATCGGCATCGTCTCCTCCGGCGGCGCCGGCATGGCGCTGGCGCAATGGATCAATGACGGCGAAGCGCCGTTCGACCTCTGGGAGGTCGACATCCGCCGCGCCCAGCCGTTCCAGAAGAACCGCCGCTATCTCAAGGAGCGCGTCTCCGAAACGCTCGGCCTGCTCTATGCCGATCATTTTCCCTACCGGCAGATGGCAACGTCGCGAAACGTGCGGCGTTCGCCGCTGCACGAACACCTGAAGGCGCGCGGCGCCGTGTTCGGCGAGGTCGCCGGCTGGGAGCGCGCCAACTGGTTTGCGCGCGAGGGCCAGGAGCGCGAATACCGCTATTCGTGGAAACGGCAGAACTGGTTCGACAACCAGCACGAGGAACATCTAGCGGTCAGGAACGGCGTCGGCCTGTTCGACATGACCTCATTCGGCAAGATCCGCGTCGAAGGCCGCGACGCCTGCGCTTTCCTGCAAAGGCTCTGCGCCAACGACATGGACGTGGCGCCGGGCAAGATCGTCTACACCCAGATGCTCAACCAGCGCGGTGGCATCGAGAGCGATCTCACCGTCTCGCGGCTGTCCGAAACCGCCTTCTTCCTCGTCGTGCCCGGTGCCACGCTGCAGCGCGACCTGGCCTGGCTGAGAAAACACCTTGCCGACGAGTTCGTCGTCATCACCGATGTGACCGCTGCCGAAGCCGTGCTTTGCCTGATGGGACCGGATTCGAGACAGCTGATTCAAAAGGTCAGCCCCAACGATTTCTCAAACGAGAACAACCCGTTCGGAACGTTTCAGGAGATCGAAATAGGCATGGGCCTGGCCCGCGCCCACCGCGTTACCTATGTCGGCGAACTCGGCTGGGAGCTTTATGTCTCGACCGACCAGGCTGCCCATGTCTTCGAGGCGATAGAAGAGGCCGGCACCGATGTCGGCCTGAAGCTCTGCGGCCTGCACACGCTGGATTCCTGTCGCATCGAAAAAGCGTTTCGGCATTTTGGCCACGACATCACCGACGAGGACAATGTGCTGGAGGCCGGCCTCGGCTTCGCAGTGAAAACGGCCAAGGGCGACTTTCTCGGCCGCGATGCGGTGCTGAAGAAGAAAGAAACCGGCCTGTCACGCCGCCTGGTGCAGTTCCGCCTGAACGACCCCGAGCCCCTGCTCTTCCACAATGAGGCGATCCTGCGCGACGGCACGATCGTCGGCCCGATCACCTCGGGCAATTACGGCCATCATCTCGGCGGCGCGATCGGGCTTGGCTACGTGCCCTGCCAAGGCGAGAGCGAGGCGGATGTGCTGGCGTCGTCCTACGAAATCGAGATCGCCGGCGAGCGCTTCGCCGCCGAGGCCTCGCTCAAGCCGATGTACGATCCCAGGTCGGAACGGGTGCGGATGTAAGCTCTTCTTCCTTCTCCCCGTTTACGGGGAGAAGGTGGCCCGAAGGGCCGGATGAGGGGCGGCGCCAGGGTCCGGAAAGCTTGCGCTGCCCCTCATCTGCCTGCCGGCATCTTCTCCCCGTAAACGGGGAGAAGGACGCTGATCACGCGGCTCAGTCCCCCGCGTCAGAACGCGTCCATCTTGGCCGCGACCTTCGCGATGAACCTCGCCCGTTTCTCATCGGTCGACAGGTTCATTGAATAATGCGCGAGATAGGAGACCGACCCGCCAGGCTTGATGGTGGCGCGCAGCACCCGATTGACCAGCTTGCGCGGCGGGTCGCCCATCAGCATGGCGCGGAATCGGCTGCCGCCATAGGTGGTGACCGCCACCATCTTGCGAATATTGTGCAGCGACGGCTGCACCTTGCCGTCGACCAGCTTGAACGACACGCCAGGTAGGAAGACGCGATCGAAAAAGCCTTTCAGAATGGCCGGATAGCCGAAGTTCCACACCGGAAACGACAGCACCAGCGCCTCGGCCCGCAACAGGCGCTCGACATAAGGCGCCGCCGGATCGCCGGCACTGCGCGCGTCGTGATAGGACAGCCGTTCGGCCCGCGTCAGCCTGGGATCGAAACCCTCGGCATAGAGATCGCAATCGTCGACCACATGGCCGGCCGCCTTCAGCCGCTCGACGATCGTCCGGTGCAGATCGGCGTTGAAGCTGGTCTCCACAGGATGAGCATAGAGGACGAGGACGTTCAACCCGCCTTCTCCAGCCCCTTGAACAGGAACGACTTGCCCGAGCGATAATCGTAGTCCGGATTCTCCCAGGCGATCATCTTGCCGGGATTGAGCAGCCCTTGCGGGTCGGTCTCGCGCTTGAAGGCGAGCTGCACCTCGTCCGTCCGCTTCATGCCGCCCTCTTCCAGCGTGTAGCGGTGCGGGTTGAAAATCCAGCAGCCATTGTCCTCGTGGATCCGGATGATCTCGTCGAGGCGCTCCGCCGTGGTGAAACGGACCAGCGGCAGCCCGGCAATGCCGATGGCGCCGTCAAAGCGGATGAATTCGAGATGCGCCGGCACCTCGTCGCCGAAGCGGTCGACCATCGCTTTGACGTGGCCGAGGTGGTCCGGCGACGGGTAGCGGGTCTGCAGATAGGTGATCGTCGGATCGACCCGGATGGCGCGCAGCGTCGTGTGGTTCCAGGTCAGTTCATAGGCCGGCGGCAGCCCCTTGAGATCGGCCTCCTTGTCGGCACGAAAGACGATCTCGCCCTTGCTGCGCGCCGTGAAGGCGAGGAAGGCATCCATCGCAGGCGGCGCGATCATCAGGACGACAATGCTTTGGCCGCGCCGGAAAAACCTTTGGTGCCGTTTGAAATAATCGTAGGGGATCGGCGCGGCGATTGGCGTGATCAGTTTCGCCAGGATGCCGTCCTGGACGGCGAGATCATTGCCGAAGCCGGCTGCATCCATGAAATCGTCGAAGCCGACGATAACGTCGATCCAGTCATAGCTGGCGGTCAGCGGCATCTCGACTTCGGTGATGATGCCGTTGGTGCCGTAGGCGTGCATCACCTTCAGCACGTCCTCGCCGGTGAGCTCCATGACACGCGGCTCCGCCTCCATCGTCACGGTCCTCAGCCGTATGACGTTGCCGAGGTCGCGCAAGCCGCCCCAGCGGATCGAACCGACGCCGCCCGAGCCGCCGGCAACGAAGCCACCAATCGACGCGGTGTTGTAGGTTGACGGCGACATGCGGAGCTCCTGGCCGGAATGCGCCCGCGTCGCTTTGTCGATGTCGGCCAGAACCGCACCCGGTCCGGTCACCACGCGGCCCGGCGCGATCGTCTTGACCGCGTTCATTTCGGCAAGGTTGAGCACGACGCCGCCGGACAGGGGCATCGCCTGCCCATAATTGCCGGTGCCGCTGCCGCGCGGCGTCACCGGCACACCATGTCGGTGGCAGGCGGCGAGCACGCGGACGACCTCATCTTCCGTTTTCGGCGTCACGATCAGGTCGCCGGTGACGTGCTCGAGCTGCTGCTTCAGCACCGGGCTATACCAGTAGAAGTCACGGCTCTTCTGCTGGACGATCGCCGGATGGTCGTCGATCCTCAAACCGTCCAGGTCGCGCTTCAGCCCGGCAATATCCATCATTCCACCATCAAATCATCGAGTTCGGCATAATCGGGCAGCTGGCGTTCGATCGCTTGCCCGCCGCGCACGACGATGCGATCCGATTCGGGCCGCGACAGCAATTCCGTCCAGCTTCGCCCCCTGAAGACGACGAAATCGGCCGGCCCGCCGGCGGCAAGCGTGCCGAAGCCGTCGAGCCGCATCACCTTGGCCGGTGTCGCGGTCACCGCTTGCGGCCAGTCGGCCACCGGATGGTCGAGATGCAGGATACGTGTCGCCATGCGGTAGACCTCCAGCATGTCGAGATCACCATAGGCATAGAACGGGTCGCGCGTATTGTCGGAAGCGACGGCGACGGCAATGCCGCGCGCCTTCATCTCGTGCAGCAGCGTCACCCCGCGCCAGCGTGGCGTCGTCTTGTCGCCGCGCCGGTCCTGCAGATAAAGATTGCACATCGGCAGCGACACCACCGCCAGGCCGGCCTTGGCGACCTTGTCCAGCGTGTCGAGCACGTCGAGATCGGGCTGGCGTGCCAGCGAGCAGCAATGGCCGACCATGATTTTTCCCTCAAAGCCGTTCCAGAGGGCTGCTTCGGCGATCTTCTTCAGCGAGATCGCCGAGACATCGTCGGTCTCGTCGGCATGGAAATCGAGGTCGAGGCCATGCTTGATCGCCTGCGCAAACACCTGGTCGAGCAGTTCTTCGAGATCCGGCACCATATAGGTGACGACGCCGAGCACTCCCTTGGCACCAGCCACCCGTTTGGCCAGCCTCTCGAACCATTTCCTGTCGCGCACGCCCTCGATGCCGAGCAGGCAGGCCGCCTGCAACTCGATGCGGCCGCGCCATTTCTCCCGCATCGTCTCGAACACCGGCCAGGAGATCTCTTCCTGCGGAGCAACGCTGTCGAGATGGGTGCGCAGCGCCCTGGTGCCGTGCGCATAGGCCGAGCGCAGCGAGAAATCCATGCGACGGGCGACGTCGTCGGCGCTCCAACGCGCCGCGCGATCGGCGCCGGTCGCGTTCAATGCACCCATGAAAGTGCCGTCGGGATTGGGTTTTCGAGGCCAGATATGGCCCTTATCGATATGGGTGTGGCAGTCGACGAAGCACGGCATGACGATGCGGCCGGCGAGATCGAGGGCGTCCGCAGGTGTTCTGGACTGGCGATGCGCCGCAATGCTGGAAATCCTGCCCTCCGCGATAGCGATATCGGCGAGTGCAAGACCGTCGGCGTCGAAGGCAGCCGCAAGCCCCGGCGTCAGGGAGGCGTGAAGCCGGACGTTGGTGAGGACATACGAACCGCCCTGGGGAATGCTGCTGGCTTGCGGCACCGTCATCGCTCCTGTTTCAGCGCGCTTTCGTGCCAGCGCCGCAAAACGAGATGCGAGATCAGCGACAGCACCAGGAAGATCAGAATGCCGGTGAGCGAGATTAGAATCAGCGCCGCGAACAGCCTTGGCGCGTTGAGCCGGTAGCCGGCCTCGATGATGCGTGAGGCGAGGCCAGACGACTGGCCGGTGGCGCCGGCGACGAACTCTGCCACCACCGCGCCGATCAGCGACAGGCCGCCGGCGATCTTCAGCCCGCCGAGGAAATAAGGCATTGCCGCCGGCAGCCGCAGATAGCGCAATTGCTGCCAGCGGGTCGCACCGTTGAGCTTGAACAAATCGCGCAGATTGCGGTCGACGGAGTTGAGGCCGAGCGTGGTGTTGGAGAGGATCGGGAAGAAGGCGACGATCCAGGCGCAAAGCAGCAGCTTTGTTGTCTGATCGTTGACATAGATATTGATCAGCGGAAAAATCGCGACGATCGGCGTCACCTGCAGCACGATGGCGAACGGAAAGAACGACATCTCCACCCATTTCGACTGCGCGAACAGCACCGCCAGCCCGACGCCGCCGACTACGGCGAGAAGCAGGCTGAAGAATGTGATCTTAAGCGTCACCAGCAGCGAGGAGAACAGCAGCCCGGCATCGTCATGCAGCGTCTGCAGCACCACGCCGGGGCGCGGCAGGATGTATTTCGGGATATCGTTCCAGACGCAGATGCGGTCCCACAGCCAGATCGCCAGGATCATGATCGCCAGCGGCAGTAGCCATCTGCCGATGCGCTCGAAGCGCTCCTGACGGAGGCGGCGCGCCTCCTCCGAGTCGAGCGCCAGGACTTGTTGTTCAATGGCCGTCATGATGCGGTCCGACAGTTGAGTTGATGGCGCCGATCAGCACGTCGGATGCCTGGCGGCAGAGCGCGGCATAATCGGGCGAGGTGCGAAACGCCTCGTCGCGTGGATAGGGCGCATCGACACCAAGCTCGGCAAACACCCGGCCCGGCCGTGCGGCCATGACGACGACGCGGTTGGAGAGGAAAACGCTTTCGAAGACGCTGTGGGTGACGAAGACGACGGTAAAACGCTCATCCTGCCATAGCTCCAGCAGATCGTTGTTGAGCTTGAAGCGGGTGATCTCGTCGAGTGCCGCGAACGGCTCGTCCATCAGCAGAATGCGCGGTTTGGTCACCATGGCGCGGGCGATCGAGACGCGCATCTTCATGCCGCCCGACAGTTCGCGCGGCACGGCATTCTCGAAGCCGGTCAGGTGGACCCGCGCCAGCATCTCCATTACCGCCGGCGCCGCCTTGGCCCGCGACACACCCTTCAACCGCAGCGGCAGCCAGACATTGTCGAAGACATCGGCCCATGGCAGCAGCGTCGGCTCCTGGAAGACGAAGCCGATATTCGAACGGTCGAAGGTGCCGCTGCCGCGCCAGTCGAGCACACCGGAGGTCGGCGTCGACAGGCCGGCAATCAGCCGCAGCGCCGTCGATTTGCCGCAGCCCGACGGTCCGAGCAGGCTGAGGAAATCGCCTTCCCGGATCGTCAGCTCGACATTGCTGAGCGCGGCGACGCCGTTGGAAAAGATCTTGCCGACGCCGCGCAGCGCCAACAGCGTCGGCCCCGATACACTTCCCGGCTGTTGCGCCACTTTCTCCAGCTTCACGGCTTACTTCTTCAGGTCGAGCCCGACGCTCTTGTTGACGAAGGCCAGCGTGTAGGCCTTCTTGATGTCGATGCCCGCCGGCGAGACCTTGGCCTTGACCATCTTGTCGTAAAAACTCTGGATGCGCGCGTCGGTCATGGCGCCGATGCCGAGCTTTCCGCTGTCGCCTGAATCGACCACGCCGAACTTCTTCAGCTGCTCGATCGAGAAGGCGATCTGCTCATCTGTCATGTCCGGATTTTCCTTCTTGATCATCTCGTTGGCGGCCTTGTTGTCGCCGTAGAGATAATTGTACCAGCCCTTGGCCGACCCATCGACAAAGCACTGGACCACCTCGGGCCGCTTGTCGATCGTCTCCTGCATGGTCTCGACCGTCGTCGCATATGTGTCCCAGCCATAGTCGGCCAGCAGGAACTGGTTCGGCGTGAAACCGCCCTGCTTCTGGACGGCGAATGGCTCCGAAGTGACGTAACCCTGCTGGATCGACTTCTTGTTGGCAATGAACGGCGCCGGGTTGAAGGTGTAGGGCACGCGCTTGGCGGCATCGAAGCCCAATTCCGTCACCATCCACTGGAAGAAGGTCTGCGTGCCCTCGTCACCCAGGATGTACTGGTCGGCGTTCTTCAGATCCTCCCATTTGTCCAGCCCCTGGCCGGGCTGGGACATGATGACCTGCGGATCCTTCTGGAAGTCGGCGGCCACGACGCGCATCGGTATGCCTTGCTGCACGGCATCGAAGGCCGACAGCAAATTGCCGCCCATGTAAAAATCGATCTTGCCGGCCAGCAACAGCGGTCGGCCGCTGACCTGTGGGCCGCCCTGCATGATCGTCACGTCGATGCCGCAGGCCGCATAGGTGCCGTCCGCCACGGCCTGGTAGTAACCGCCATGCTCCGGCTCGGCCAGCCAGTTGGTGCCGAAGGTGACTTTTTCGTTCGCTGCCGCGGCAAGCGTGCCTGCGCCAAGCAGCACGATCACGCCCGCCGAAATCTTGAGTTTTCCGTACATCCACACCACCCTTTGTTCGCTCCGGCGCGTCACGCGCCGGGCTCGACACCATTGTTTCAAGAAGCAAGACACATGCCACCGGCTTCTTGTGCCGGGATCGCCCGCTTGCGAATGAGCCGCACGCCAAGACCGGACGGGTCATGCTGTACGGAAGGCATCGTGCCTATTTTTTGAACGCCTGTCCATAATCGCCCTCGTGACATGCACGACCATCTTGATGGCCGCATCGATCCGGCCTTAGAGCGACGTGCGTCCACTTGGACGCACAAAGTACGCTCTAAAACTTTGAATCTTCGCATCTGCTTTCCGAAAATCGATCCCGATTTTCGGGCCGATGCGATAGGCTGCCGTGAACGGAGATTGCCATGTTTAAATTTCTCACGCCGAAGTCGATCAAGCCGCCCTTCGCCCGCTACAGCCATGGCGTCGAGGTGCCGCCCGGCAAGCGGCTGGTGCTGTGTTCGGGCCAGGTCGCCATCACGGCGGACGACCAGATCCCCGAGGAGGCCGGCGCACAGGCCGAGCTCTGTTTCCAGAACATATCGGCGATTCTCGGCGAGGCCGGGCTCGGCCTGTCCGACATCGTCCGCATCAACGCCTACGTCACAGATCGCGCCTTCCTGCGACCCTATATGGAGGTTCGCGACCGGCTGTTCGCCAGCCCGGCGCCGGCCTCGACGCTGATGATCGTGTCCGGTTTCGCCCGGCCGGAATTCAAGGTCGAGATCGAGGTCATTGCGGCGGGATGATCGACAGCCGATCGTTCCCGCGTTAGGTCTGGGCTTGTCGGTTCAAGGGGCATGAAATGATCGCTGCAAAAAAACGCGTATGGTGGGGTGACTACCGCACCACCGAATATGCGACCATCGATCCAGAGGCGACTATCGCCATTCTGCCGGTGGCTGCGATCGAGCAGCACGGCCCGCATCTGCCGGTCTCGACCGACACTTCGATCATGAACGGCATGCTGGAAACGGTGATCGCGCGCCTGCCCGGCGATCTCGACATCCGCATCCTGCCGGTCCAGGCGGTGGGCAAGTCGAACGAGCACTTGCATGCGCCCGGCACGCTTACGCTGCCGGCGGCGACGTTGATCGAAGCGTGGACCGAGCTTGGCCTGTCGATCGCGCGCGCCGGCATCCGCAAGCTGATCGTCGTCAATTCGCATGGCGGCAATGAGGAGATCATGGGCATCATCACCCGCGAATTGCGCGTGCGGGCAAAGATGCTGGCGGTAAAGACCAGCTGGCAGCGTTTTGGCCGGCCGGCCGGCATGTACACCGAGCTCGAAGACCGCCACGGCATCCATGGCGGCGACGTCGAGACCTCGCTGATGCTGCATTTCCGGCCCGACCTCGTCGATATGGGCAAGGCCGACAATTTCGTTTCCAAGGTCGCGCGCGCCGAAAAGGAATTTTCGCTGCTGCGCCACACCGGAACGCACGCCTTCGCCTGGATCGCCAGCGACCTCAACCCGAACGGCGTTGTCGGCGACGCCAGCATTGCGACCGCCGAAAAGGGGCGGCTCACCGCCGAGCATCAGGCCGACGGCTTCATCAGCCTGGTGACGGACGTGCGCAGGGCCAGGCTTGCAGATTGGTTGGCTTAGGAGGCTATCCGCCAGCGTCGCGCCGCCCCTCACCTGCCTGCCGGCATCCTCGCCCCGTAAACGGGGCGAGGGACGCCATCATCGGCGGTTTCGCCAATCGCCAGCGTTGAGAAAAGGCGCCAGCGTTGCTGTCAGCCCCTTCTCCCCCGTCACTATACTGGGAGAAGATGCCGGCAGGCAGATGAGGGGCAGCGCCGATATCGGAAATACCTGCCGCGATCGCAGCACGATTAGGACGCGGTTGCTTGGTGGCTTTGATGAGTCAAATAACTGCCCACAAAACTAGAAATCAAGCATCGATCTTCAACGCAAACGGCGCGCCTTCAAACGCCTCGGCGCCGCGCCCGATCGCCTCGATGGCGCGGCTCATGCGGCCGTCGCGCTCGAGCAGTGCGTCGGCAATTGCGATCAGCCGCGGATTGGGCGTCGCGGTGGGCGACAGCGCGCGCAGCGTCTCGGCCAATTCGGCCTCGTCGCGCTTCGGCGCCAGCGCTGCCGCGATGATGTAGGCCGAGGCGGTCGAACGGCTGATGCCGGCATAGCAATGCACGACCAGCGGCCGCGAGCGATCCCATTGGCGGGCGAAATCGAGCAGGTTGCGGACATGCTCCTCGCCCGGCATGGTCATGCCCTCCTGCGCCACCGCAATGTCATGCATGACCAGATGCAGATGGTTTTCCCTGGTGATCGAGGACGGTCGCATCACCTCCGTTCCGGCAGCGAGCAGCGAAAGCAGCCGCTCGGCGCCGGTCCTTGCCACCGTTTCCTCGATTTTTGCCAGGGAACAAACATGGATCATCGCGAAATCTCCTTGGCCCCATCGTCGCTCCGCGCGGCCCAGCCGGCAAGCGCTGATTCGAGCCGCCGCCATTCTTCGTCGGTTCCGGGCAGGCCGGCGCGCAGCACATCCGGCCGGCCGGAGAAATGCCGAAGCAGGATGCCGCATTGGCCGAGCACCGAAAACAGGCCGGCGGCGTCCGCCAGGCGAAGATAGCGGAACAACGTGGTGCCACCGGCGACAGGCACGCCGAAGCGGCCGAACAGCGCATCGAGCCGCGCGGCATCCTCGGCCAGACGGCGCCGCATCCCGGCCTGCCAGCCGACGTCGGCAAGCGCCCTTATGCCATATTCGAGCGCCGGCCCGGCAACCGCCCACGGCCCGAATTGCGCCTCCAGCCGTTCGACCGTCAGCGCATCGGCCAGTGCAAAGCCAAGCCGCAGACCGGCCAAGCCGAAGAACTTGCCGAACGAACGCAGCACGACGATGCCACCCTGGTCGACGTCGCCGGCCAAGCTTTCGCTGCGCGGGCCGACATCCATGAAGGCCTCGTCGACCACCAGCAGCCCGCCTCTGGCGCGCAATTTCGCGGCAAGGCGAAGCAATCTTTCGCGCTCGACGACGCGCCCGTCCGGGTTGTTGGGATTGACGACGACGGCAAGGTCGGCGGCCGCCAAGGCTTCGAAATCATCGACTTCAGCCGCCGCATGGCTGGCGATCGCCGCTGCCCGCCGATGCTCGGCATAAGTCGGCCCGAGCACCAGCGCCTTGCCTGGGCTGACCAGCGAGGCGACGCGCGGCAACAGGATCTGCGTGCCGGGCGCGGCTGCGACGTTCGCCGCCGAAGGTGCGCCATAGGCGCTTGCCGCGACCGCGGCCAATTCACGGGCACGCGCGGCTTCCGGCAATCGCGACAGGGCGGTGGCGGGCAAATCGAAAAGCGGGTAGGAGTGCGGATTGATCCCGGTCGAGAGGTCGACGAAAGGCAGTGGCGCGTGAGGGAAAAGTGCCCTCGCCCGGCCAAGGCTTCCGCCGTGGTCCACTGCCGCCGTCACTCCATCAAGAGACTTCATGTCGATCCTGATCACTTTCCTGTCGCTAGCCATCGAACTTGTACTCGGCTACCCGGCCTGGCTCTTCGATGCCATTGGCCATCCCGTCACCTGGTTCGGCAGGCTGATATCCTTTCTCGACCGCAGGCTCAACCGCGCCACTGATTCCGACGCCCACCGTCGCCGCTGGGGCGTCGTCGCGCTGCTGGTGATCGTGCTGGTGCCGGCCGCCCTCGCCTTCTGGGTCGAAGCCATGCTTTGGAGCTTTCCTCTCGGCTTGTTGATCACGGCAATCCTGGCGACGTCGCTGCTGTCGCAGAAGAGCCTGGCCGAGCATGTCGAAGCGGTGGCCGACGCACTCGACACCGGCGGACTGGACATGGGCCGCATTGCCGTCTCGCGGATCGTCGGCCGCGACCCGGAAAAGCTCGACAGGGCCGCTGTCTGCCGCGCCGCGATCGAAAGCCGGGGCGAGAAGTTTTCCGCCGGCGTCGTGGCGCCGGCCTTCTGGCTCGGCGTTGGCGGGCTGGCCGGCGGCGTCGCCTACAAGGCCGCCAACACCGCCGATTCGATGATCGGCCACCGCACCCCGCGCCACGAGGCCTTCGGCTGGGCCGCTGCGCGCTTCGACGATTGGATCAACCTGCCGGCGTCGCGGCTGACGGCGCTGCTGATCGTGCTTGCCGCCTTCCTGGTCAAGGGCGCCGATGCCAGAGGCGCCTGGCACGCCGTGCGGCGCGATGCGAAAAAGCACCGCTCGCCCAATGCCGGCTGGCCGGAAGCGGCGATGGCCGGTGCGCTCGGCCTGGCGCTCGCCGGCCCGCGCTCCTATGACGGCGTCCTGGTCGATGACGCGTTGATGGGCGAAGGCGGCCGGCGCGACGACATCGAGAGCACCGACATCAGGCGGGCGCTGAAACTCTACCGGGTCGCCGACCTTCTGCTGATCGCGCTGTTCGGGATGATTTCGGCGCTCGTTATCTTTGCGTGACCTGCGCTCGAGATTGAGATCAAATAAAAACCCGCCATGCGGCGGGTCATCGGCGCGAATCAGCACCATAGCTAGATTAGTAGCATAGCTGCCGGCACAAAGCAAGAACAAAGTTGCCCGTCAGCGCTGGACCTGGCTTCATTCCAGCTTGGTTTCCTCGCCCCACGAAGTGGGGAGAGGTGGCTCGGCGAAGCCGAGACTGAGAGGGGACCCGCGCTCTACGAAGCCCCCTCTCCGGCCGCTGCGCGGCCACCTCTCCCCCGCTTCGCGGAGGGCGAGGAACCCAGGTCTTGAGAAGTCGGTGGGCAGCCTTGGCAAGCGTCATCCGAGTTGGACCTTCGTCCGAAATGTCCCGAGGCAAGCCCTCAGAACTCTATCCCCTGCTGCGCCTTCACTCCGGCGGAGAAGTGGTGCTTCGTCACGCCCATCTCGGTGACCAGATCGGCCGCCTCGACCAATACCGGCTTGGCGTTGCGGCCGGTGACGACGACATGCAGGCCTTCGCGACGGGCCTTCAGCTCCGCGACCACTTTTTCGACGTCGAGATAGTCGTAGCGCAGCGCGATGTTCAGCTCGTCGAGCACCACAAGGCTGATTGACGGCTCGGCCATCAGTTCGAGCGCCCTCGCCCAGGCGGCCTCGGCCGCCGCGATGTCGCGCTTCAGGTCCTGCGTCTCCCAGGTGAAACCCTCGCCCATCGCGTGCCAGACGACGCGGTCGCCGAAGCAAGCAAAGGCGTCCTTCTCGCCTGTATGCCACTTGCCCTTGATGAACTGGACGACGCCGACGCGCTTGCCGTAGCCGAGCATTCTGAGCGCCAGCCCGAAGGCGGCCGTGGTCTTGCCCTTGCCCGGCCCGGTGTTGACGATCAGCAGCCCCTTCTCGACGGTCTTTGCCGCGACCTCGGCATCCTGCACCGCCTTGCGCTTGGCCATCTTGGCGCGGTGGCGTTCCTCGTCCTTGGGATCGATCTCTTTGTCCCTGATATCAGCCATGTCATTTCACCTTGAGCGGCAGCCCCGCCACCATCAAAAGCACGGTGTCCGCGACAGAAGCGACGTCCTGGTTCAACCGGCCGGCGGCGTCGCGAAACCGTCTTGCCAGCGCATTGTCCGGCACGATGCCCTGACCGACCTCGTTGGACACCACGAACCAGGGTCCGCGCGGTCGCGACAGCACATCCGCCAGTCCTCGGCATTCGGCATCGCAATTATGTTCGGCCAGCATATGGTTGGTCAGCCATAGCGTCAGGCAGTCGATTAGCACCGGCTGGCCGTCGGGCAGCGCTCCGATCGCGCCGGCAAGATCAAGCGGCGCCTCGATGGTCGTCCAGCCGGCGCCGCGCCGCGAGCGGTGCAGGGCGATGCGCTGATGCATCTCCTCGTCATAGGCTTGCGCCGTGGCGATATAGCTCCACGGCGCCGGACAGGCCGTCACCAGCCTTTCGGCATGCGCCCGCAATCCAGAGCGCGGCCAGTCGATTTTAAACAAAAGACCCGGCCCACCACTCCGGTCGTGGAGAAAACGGTGGTGGCCGG